>NZ_JBQSVM010000032.1:0-35885 GCF_052376235.1 Psychrobacter sp. AOP7-A1-24
TTCGATCTAGTCAGAGATATAGTAATGTTTCTAGTCGAACAGCAATATACGTGCGTATCGGTCGTACCGTTTAAACGTTAATGGTCATTACTATCGATAGCACTTGTCTCACTATCGTTTAGGCTGTCATCAATAGCCACAGCAACGCTTTGCTTGCTGCTTTCCTCGCTGTCTTTGTCATTATTTTTCTCACCTTTACGCTTTTCTTTTATTCTCTTACCTTCTTTCTTTTGATGTTTTTCTTTACGCTTTTTCTTCGCTTTCTTTTTGGTATTCTCATCATCAATGTCATCACTGCTTTCTTGGTTTTCATCCCATAGCATCAGACGGTCTAATATTTTTCCAAATAAAGTATCCTTACGATAACGGCCTTTTTTATTCATGGTGTCGATGGGCAAACCAGTCATCAGCGTCAGAGCTTCACTCAAAGTATAGACGCCATAGATATGAAATTCGCCTCTATTTACTGCATCGATTATATCGTCACGTAGCATCAGTTGTTTGACATTAGCCATCGGAATGACAACGCCTTGATCGCCTGTGAGCTCTTGCTCGCGGCAGGCGTCGAAAAAACCTGCAATTTTAGCATTGATGCCACCAACTGCTTGTACTTCACCTAACTGGTTCATAGATCCAGTAATCGCGAGAGACTGATTGATTGGGACGTTTGCTAACGCGGATAGCAATGCACAGCCTTCGCTTACAGTGGCGCTATCACCGTCAATTTGCGCGTAGCTCTGCTCGAATGCGAGTGAGGCACTAAAATTCAGCGCATGATGCTGACTAAACAGCGCTCGCAAATAGCTGGTCATAATTAGCATGCCTTTAGCATGCAAACTACCGCCCAAGTCTACATCACGCTCAATATCAAGAATTTCACCTGTGCCAATATTGGGCTGAATGACCGCAGTAAGCCGTGCTGGCATGCCAAACTCGCTATCGGCGTAACTAACCACGGTCAAAGCATTGACTTGTCCGATAGCATCGCCTTGCGTTTGGATCAGCTGCTGACCGTTTTTAAGCTCATCCCAATATAGGTCACGCAAATATCCTGAACGCTCGTCCATGTCATCGATTGCTTGAGTGACATGATCTGCCGTCACCATAGTCTCATTATTTAATCGAGCGTGGCGATTTGATTCATGCAATAGCTTGATCAATAAATCACTGTGTAGACTCAAGCGATCTTGTTCTTCAGCTTGTAAGCTTAAATGCTCAAGTAGCGTGGCTTGCGCGCTATTATCAAACGGATATAGGTCGGCGTAGTCGATGATATCGGCCATTTTTGCGACCAGTGCCAATTCGTGCTCAATGGTACGAGGTACATCGTCATGAAAGTCAGCTCGGACTTTGAATACTGCATCAAATTCAGGCTCAAGCTCAAGCAGCTCATAATATAAATCTGCTTCACCTAACAAGATAACTTTGATATCTAAATCAATAGGTGCTGGTGAGAGAGACAAGCTACCTGTTAGCGTCAGCATTTGCTCAAGGCTTGACAGTTTGATTTTTCGTGACTGTAATGCGCGCTTTAAGCCTTGCCATGCATAAGGATGTTCAAGTACGTGGCTGGCTTCTAACAATAAATAGCCACCATTGGCGCGGTGTAGAGCACCTGCACGAATCATACTCACGTCAGTGGTTACTGTGCCTAATTGGGTGATTTGCTCGACATGACCTAGCAAATTGAGATGGGTAGGCAAATCCTCAAAGACCACGGGCGCACCACTGTCAGGTGCATGACTGACGATAACATTGACTGCATAACGACTGGGTGTCGTAGCCAATACTGCTGTCACAAACTCTTCATCATCACCATTGACGATACGCTCTACGTGAGTGACCATATCATCGAATACAGCTTTGAGGTATGTCACGACAAGTGGATGAGTCGCAAACTGCTCATAGATAGGGGTGAATAACGGCTGTAGAGCACGCTGGGCAATACTACGATGTAGCGACTCGATCTCATCGTTGGCTTCGTCTTCTAGTTGCTCTAAAGCGATGGTCAATTGACTCAGTCGCTTTTGCATATGGTTTTTCTGCACGAAGTTATTCAGCTCAGCTTCATATTCATTATTACCATATGTAGAGTCTTTATTTTCTTTACTCTCATTATTTTCATCGCTCAAAATGTTAGCTTTTTCGCTACCATCGAGTTTTTCTGAATCTTTCCGATTGCTAGGTATTTTTATTTGCTTGTTATCATCGCTATTGCTTTCTGTAGGCAGTTGACTAGGGTGAACAAATACGGCCTTATTATCAAATGAGCGAAACGTTAATGCCAGGTCATACTGTTTGCCTTCAGCATTAAGCGCGTCATAGGCGTGACTTTCTTTTTGATGAGTACTGTTTTTGATGGTTTCGATTTTGCTTTGGTATTGATCACTACGAAAGCGTTGGCTTAAACGCTTTTTCGCTTGCTGCCATAAGTTATTAACCTGCTGTTGTAATAGCGAGGCTTGCCCAGCTGGTAAACGCAGCGCCAATGGTGTGCGTGGATCAGTGAAATTATGTACGTATACCCAATCATCTGGCGTCGGGGCATCGGCGGCAATACGCGCTAACAGACGACTAATGACAGTCCGCTTGCCCAAACCATTTTCACCAGCGGCAAACACATGATAGCCACTCGCTTTAATATCCAGCGCTGTATGTAATGCTTTAAGCGCACGTTGTTGACCGAAGCTAATATCTAAGTCAGGTGCAGTACGTGTGTCTGTAGGCAACTCATCAGGGTCGCTATAGCGTTTTAATTGTTCAGCTGAAATGCGACAATTTTGCTGAACTTCTTTGAAGATAGGGTTTGGCGTATTAGGTGCCGTTTGCTTAGTGTTTTTTGAGTCGGTAGTTGGGAGTGCCATATTGTTAGCGTCTTTTGATACTTGCGATAGAGGTGTATAGGGTTGTTCTGTCATAGGCGTTTGAAAAATCATTTTAAAAAATATTAAAGGAATATAAGAGATGGTCGGTTCTTTATGGTCATGCGTATTCTGAGTTTTTTATAATCAATCATGACATCTTACAAGATATAGCCATCTATTAGCGAAGTCATTAAGCGCAGTTTTGTATCATATTTAGAAAAATGATTGAGTAAAACTGGTAAAAAACAAATGACTTAATCAGCGAATTGGATGTAATCAGAACAGAATAACGCCTCATAATAAGCGTAGATAGTATAAGATGTCCCACATTGGCGCAATCTGCAACTATTCAATGGGCAGACTGCATGATAAAATAAACGGTTCACAAGTCAAAACTGGATAACTCGTTGTATGTCAGCTTCCGCTAAAAACTCGTCATCGTCTGCTAGCATGGGTAATATCAATATTGATCCGACTGGTTTCGTAAAACTTGGTTCACAATTGCCAAGGCTGGCCAACATCTTAGCGCACGCGATAAATGAGCTAAGTCTACCGTTAAGTGAAACACAGCAGCGCACGTTATTATTGTACTTAGACCAGCTTTTATTATGGAATAAAGCGTATAATCTGACCGCCATCACTGATCCAGAAGAAGCGCTGATCAAGCATGTGATAGATTGTCTGTCTATTATAACGCATTTACCCGCTGGATCATTGTTAGATATCGGCACAGGAGCAGGGTTGCCGGCAGTTATTATTGCTATTTGCCAGCCTGAGCGCCAGTGTACTGCGCTTGATAGCAATCAGAAGAAAATTCGCTTTATTAAGCAAATCAGTAGCGAGCTCGGCCTGAGTAATATGCAGCCAATCGCGTCGCGTATTGAAGCGCATGAAGCAAGCTATGATGTAGTTACTTCAAGAGCGTTTGCCAGTTTGATAGATTTTGTAGAAGTAGCGCAGCCAAGATTAGCAGATGGCGGCTTCTTATGCGCGATGAAAGGCAAAGCGCCGAGTGAAGAAGAGCTGCAAGCACTTGATAGCGATTGGCATATCAAAACTATTAAACTGACGGTGCCACGTTTGCATGACAGCCGTCACTTAATCGAAATGTCTGCTAAACATAGTTAAGCCATGAATACTTCGCAGTCATGAAACAGTCGCTGTTTTTTGTGAAACACAGTTTACGTCTGTATCTAAATGACATAGTATTTAAAAGCATTTAAAATGCTCGACCGCAAACTGAGCATTTTAGACTATAAATTGCTTGTTTTTAAATACTGAGCGAGTGTCGTTGTACAGTATTGAATAAAAATAATCGTACCAACCGAGTCAAAAGTAATAGACCCTAATAAAATTGAGTGAGTGTATGGAAATCATAGCAATTGCGAATCAAAAAGGCGGTGTGGGTAAAACCACAACGGCAGTAAATTTGACCGCCAGCTTGGCTGCTAAACGCAAGCACGTACTGCTGATTGACTTAGACCCACAAGGTAATGCGACCAGTGGTACAGGTGTTGACAAAAACGAGCTAGAACTTACCATAGCGGACGTTTTGCTGGATGGTGTGGCATTGTCCGACGTAATTGTTACTAGTCCCGCAGGATTTGATGTTATCGGTGCCAATCGCGATTTGGCTGGTATGGATATTACATTGATGAGCAAGACGGACAGTCATGAGCTATTCAAAACTGCGATGGCTGAACTAGTGAACGATCAGGTATCTACACAAAAACAACCATACGATTATGTGGTTATAGATTGTGCGCCTAGTTTGAATCTACTGACGATTAATGCGTTGGTTACTACAGATAGTGTGATTATCCCTATGCAGTGTGAGTACTATGCACTAGAAGGGCTAGCTGACTTATCACAAACCATTGAACGTCTAACAGAATTAAACCCTAAACTATATATTCGCGGTGTGGTTAGAACGCTATTTGATGCGCGTAATACGCTTGCCCGTGATGTGTCTGCTGAGCTAGAAGCACATTTTGGCGATATCATGTATAAGACCCATATTCCAAGAAACATTCGTTTAGCAGAGGCTCCTGCGCACGGCTTACCAGTTATTGCGTATGAGAGGTGGTCAAAAGGTGCACGCGCGTATCAAAAGCTGGCTGCTGAAGTGATGAAGCAAAGCAGCTAGCTTTTAGCTAAAATCTCTCGCAAAGGATTTTTAGGTAGAAAGCGTCATTGTTCACGACAATGAATGAACAGTATAAATATAGAGCACTTAATATTGTATTTAGTAAGCCGTATCAGTAATCAATTGGCTTTTATTTTAGCGTTAGAGGATAGGTAATCATGGCGAAGAAAAGAGGGTTGGCTGCTAATCGGGGCTTAGATGCCTTATTAGGGTCAATCAAAAAAGAAAAGCAAATTACCGCCTCTGCCTTGCAAGACGATATGACTGCGCGTGATAGTGCTGCGCCAGATATCAATGAGCCTGTAGATACTGTGTCGGTAGATATAGCGCCTGATGCTAGCCCGACAAAAGCCAGTAAAAAATCAACTGCAAAGACTACTGACAACGATGCTGCTAGTGAGAATAGCGCTCGCGTGCCACGTTCATCTCGTGCTACTAGCAAAGCGACGCTCAATAAATCACGTGGCAATAGTACAGATACGAGCGCTACCGAAGACCAGATTAGTCTTGTACAGATTGATGTGACACTGTTGCAAGCGGGTAAATATCAACCTCGCAGGGATATGAGCGAAACGGCACTTGCAGAGTTAGCGTCTTCTATCGAGCAGCATGGCGTGATGCAACCTATCGTCATTCGTCCACTGCTGGCAAACGAAGACAAAAGTGAAGCATTTGTCACTCACGAAATTATCGCTGGTGAACGCCGTTGGCGTGCAGCAAAAATGGCAGGAAAAGCGGTTATCCCTGCGATTGAGCGTGCCTTATCTGATGAACTAGCAATTGCATTGGCTTTGATTGAAAATATACAGCGCGAAGACTTGTCAGTGATTGAGCAGGCAGCAGCATTGCAGCGTTTTCATACAGAGTTTGGTATGAGTCATGCTATGATTGCCGAAGTCGTTGGCAAGGCGCGTACAACGGTATCAAATTTGCTTCGTTTGAATCAGCTGCATGATACAGTGAAAGACCATTTGGCCAATAGTGCGCTAGATATGGGGCATGCTCGTACGCTTTTGGCACTATCGTCTGAACAACAACCTATCATCGCGCAAAAGATTATTGATGGCGGTATGACCGTGCGAGAAGCTGAGAAATTGGTTAAATCAATCTTGCAGCCAGCGCCCAAAATCAATCGTGCTGAACAAGCGCAGTCTCGTGATGCCGAGCGCTTGACCCAAAGATTGACAGACATGCTTGGTGCGGAAGTTAAACTAAAACATAAAAAAGATGGTCAAGGTAGTGTTGAGATATTTTTCCACAATCAAGATCAGCTAGCGGCTTTGATTAAACACATAGAAGCTCAGGCTTAATAACGTTAGTGAGTTAGTTGTAGCTATTCAGATGCTAAATCGCTGTTGTAATAACTAATTTGTAGTGATTGTTTTTGCAAAAATATGGAAGAGAGTGAGTATGTGGGAGTTGGTAAAAGCAGGTGGCTGGCTGATGACACCTATCGTTGTCTGTTCTATATTGGCATTAGTCATCATCATCGAGCGTAGTCATACGCTACAATTTAACAAAGTCGCTCCTAACAGGTTGCGCGAACAGCTAATAACTCGTTTACGTGAAAATGGTGATATTGGCCGCACGCAATTAATGAATGTAAAAGAAAAGACTGCGCTTGGTGATATCTTGGCAACGGGTTTGCTCTATCGTGAATATGGGCTAGAGTCGATGACGATGCACATGCAAAATCGTGCCAGTGTACAAGTTCATCAGCTAGAAAAGAATATCAATATGCTAGGTACTATCGGTGCGATTGCTCCGTTACTTGGCTTGTTAGGTACGGTATTAGGTATTATTTCTTCATTCCTGGCGATTACCGATGGAGCAATGCAGGATCCAACGATGCTGGCCGCTGGTGTGTCACAAGCCTTAATTACTACAGCTGCTGGTATGATTGTTGCTATCCCTGCGTTGGTTGCTTATCGTTATTTTCAGCGCCGTATTATTGATATTAATGCTCAGTTTGAGACTCAAGCAGGGCTTATGATCCAAGAATTGTACGATTATCAGTTGTTTGCTAGCACTCAGGCATCTCCATCGTCTAGTCATATGGTAATAGAAGATAGTCTTGTACAAGACCGTTCATTTAGAGAGTTAAGTTCAGATAAAACTAATATCGCGGCAGTATAGTAAATGCGGTTTTAAAGATAGAAGTCTTGAGCCTATAAATGGTAGCTGAATTAAAGAGATTGATATGCGTTTTAGAAAACCAACGGTTGAACCGCTTGAAATTAATCTAACACCGATGATTGACTGTTTACTGTTTTTGATTGTATTTTTATTACTTGCTACCTCATTCAATCATTTTAGTCGTTTAAATATTATCCTTCCTGAAGCGGAAGGTGTTGCGCTGACAGAGCAAAACAATAGTATCGAAGTAGCTGTGCAAGAAGATGGCAGTTATTTGGTCAATGGTATTACACTTGCTAGTAGTAATGAGGCTGAACTAACCAGTATGTTGCAGCAAGAGGCGGGCAGCAATCGCGATATGTTATTTGTTATTGCAGCGGATGCCAACGCGACCCATCAGTCTGTGGTACGAGTGATGGATATCGCCGGAAAGCTCGGATTTTTAAACTTAAACATCAGTACAGTGGTACCACTTGGCCAAACTTTACCGCAGTAATATATACAGTCTCACCACCATAAAACTGTGTGACACACAGTCCATTCATACCACGATACCCAAATTGAGGCTTTTATGAGCCAAGCTTATTTACCTGACTCTAAAAAATCTTCTGCTAAAAGCGCATCAGCAGTATCGCCCGTTACGCCTAAGAGTAAAACGTTACTACGCTTATTAAGGTATTTGAAACCTTATTGGTGGGCGCTACTATTGACCGCTTTAGGTTTTGCGATTAATGCAGGGACAGAGATTTGGACTGCCAAGCTTCTGCAATATATTACAGATGCTATCAATCAGAACGATCAAAGCAAACAGGCTCTATTTCCGCTATTGATTATATTGCTATTCTTTGTGCGTGGGGTCGGTAGCTTTTTGGGTAACTACTATTCTGCATTGGTCTCACGCAATTTGGTCTATGAGCTACGCGTAGAAGTGTTTAACAAATTACTGCGCTTACCGAGCTCGTTTTATTTGGCCAATCCAGCAGGTACAATTTCATCAAAATTGATATTTGATGTTGAGCAGGTCACAGCTGCCAGCACAGATTCAATGAAAACCTTGCTACGTGATGGCTTGACCGTTGTTGCATTGATTGGTTTTTTGTTTTATAGCAATTGGCGGCTAACGCTTATTCTATTTGTTGTATTGCCTCCGATATTATGGCTGATTCGCATTGCGTCAAAGCGCTATCTTAAGCTCTCTAAAGGTATTCAAGAGACGATGGGTAGTGTCAGTCATATTACCAATGAAGTCATCGGTGGCTATCAAGTAGTTAAAAACTACGGTGGACAATCATACGAGTCAGCACGTTTTGATAAAACATCGAAGAAAAACCTACGCCAAGGTATGAAGGTGGTTGTTACTAATAGTATTAATACCCCAGCCGTACAGCTATTAATGGCGATGGCGATGGCGGTAGTCATCTGGCTTGCACTGAGACCTGCAGTGATAAATGATATTTCAGCAGGTGAGTTTATCTCTTATATTGCAGCAGCAGGTTTATTGAGTAAGCCAGTACGTTCACTGACTGATATCAATCAGAAGCTGCAAAAAGGTCTGGCTGCTGGCGAGTCAATTTTTGCGTTACTTGATGAACCAGAAGAAGAAGATACAGGTACGATTAGTAAAGCACTATCAGGGCAAATGTCGTTAGATAATATTAGCTTGGTATATCCAGACTCGACAGTTGCTCTACGTGACTTTACCTTGAATATTAAAGCCGGCGAGACAGTTGCACTGGTGGGGCGAAGTGGCGCGGGAAAATCGTCATTAGTCAACTTATTAACACGTACTCTAGAGACGTCTTCAGGACAAATCACATTGGATGGTATGCCGATTGAAGATATTAAGTTAAAGAGTCTACGTGCCCAGATTGCGATGGTGAACCAGCAAGTCGTACTGTTTAACACCACTGTATTTAATAATATTGCTTACGGCGGTTTAGCTGACAAGACTCAAGCTGAGGTGGAGCAAGCAGCAAAAGATGCCTTCGCCCATGATTTTATTTTGAAAATGCCAAACGGCTATCAGAGTGAAATTGGTGCTGAAGGTTTACAACTATCGGGCGGTCAGCGACAGCGACTATCTATTGCTCGGGCGTTACTAAAAGATGCACCGATTCTCATTTTAGATGAGGCTACCAGTGCGCTTGATAACGAATCAGAGTACTATATTCAGCAAGCGCTCGATAATGTGATGAAAGACCGCACCACATTGGTCATTGCTCATCGATTGACAACTATCGAATCAGCTGACCGTATTGCTGTGATGGATGGCGGACAGATTGTTGAGTTGGGAACGCATGATGAGCTAATGCAGCTGCAAGGTCACTATGCGCAAATGTATGCTCGAGATTTTGAGTAGTCAGTTTAGAAGTTTTCAGCCAATTTTTACGTAGCGATGAACCAATAAGATAAGCGATATTGATTAATGAGTATTGAGACGACAATCACGCGCGCATGGCAACGTCAAGCTGTTTGGTTGTGGTTGTTGCTGCCTATCAGTTGGTTGTATGGTTTTATCACCATGCTGCGTCGTCAAGCTTTTAGAATTGGACTGCTATCGAGCTATCGAGCACCTATTCCTGTGATGGTCATTGGTAATATCAGTGTGGGCGGCAGCGGTAAGACGCCGCTGATTATTGCTCTGGTTACTTATCTACAAAAAAAAGGCGTTAAAGTAGGGGTGATCAGTCGCGGGTATGGTGGTGATACGAGTCAAATGCCTGCATTGGTTAGCACTACCAGTTTACCCCATGTAGTAGGAGATGAGCCGTGCCTGATAGCTCATATGACAGGCGCTGCTATGGCAGTGTGCCCCAATCGTCAGCAAGCAATTGCGACTCTGTTACATGCAGAGCCTAATCTGCAACTGATCATCGCGGATGATGGTTTGCAGCACTATGCACTTGAGCGGGATATCGAATGGATTGTGGTAGATGCCGTCCGTGGGTTTGGTAATGAACAACTACTACCAACAGGGTTTTTACGTGAGCCACTGTCACGATTAGAGGGTGCAAATGTTATCTACCATGAAAAACCAGATGCAGATTTAACTCGGACTTCTAGAAGTGGTAGTAAGATACAGTCTGCTGATCGTTTGACCATGCACTTACAAGCTGATGAGTTACAACGTTTATGGACCCCTACATCGAACGATGCTCAATCAAATAATATTAAACCTGCTAATAATAGCCGAGTCCATGCTGTTAGTGGTATCGGTTATCCACAGCGGTTTTTTGATACCTTGGAATCTATTGGTTTTGAGGTCATAGGGCATCCATACCCTGACCATTATGATTTTAGTTTAGCTGAGCTTTCGCAATATGGCGATCATCCTATCATCGTGACCAGTAAAGACGCGGTGAAAATTAGAGCATTATTGGCAGACTATACAGCGACACAAGTACTCAGTGAAAAGTATGTAGAACTTATCAGTAGACTGTGGGTATTACCGGTAACGGCTATATTATCTGAGAATAGTTACAATAATCTAGATGAGCAACTAAAGGCGTTAGGGATTCGTATCGATCATGATATACATATGTCAGCCTTACTATAGATAGCCGCTAATATTTTAAATCGCTTTATATTTCTGATAGGAACATACCATGTCGTTTGTTACCACACCCGCCAAAACTCATATCGTGATTCCTGCACGTTTTAAGAGTACACGACTACCTGGTAAGCCATTGCTAAATATTCATGGCAAGCCGATGATACTTTGGGTAGCAGAAAAAGCACAAACCGCAAGTTTTGCTGATGATATGTGTATAGCGACCGATGATGAGCAAATTGCAAAAGTTTGTACTGATGCAGGCTTTGATGTCGTTATGACCAGTAGCGAGCATGTTTCAGGTACAGATCGCCTGTCAGAAGTAGCAGCTATTAAAGGCTGGGCTGACCATGATATCGTGGTGAATATGCAAGGTGATGAGCCCCTAGTACCGCCATTGCTTTTGGAGCAAGTACAGGCGCTTTTGGTAGCGGATGAGGGTAGCGTGATGGCCACACTGTGTGAGCCTATCAATGATTATGATACGTTCCAGCGACCATCGGTAGTAAAAGTGGTCAATCAATATGCTGACAACTTACAGCGTGCGCTGTATTTCAGCCGCGCTCCAATTCCTTGTGATCGTGATGTGGTATTAGCTGATAATAATCAGATGCAATCACCAAAGAGCGCCTATCGTCATTTGGGTTTATACGCTTATCGTGTCAGTCTGTTGCAGCAGTTCGTAAACTGGCCACAAACGCCACTTGAGATACTCGAGAGCCTAGAGCAGTTACGTGTTTTAGAAAATGGTCAGCATATCGCTATCGCAGAAGCTGCCTGTCAGTTACCAGCTGGTGTCGACACACAAGAAGATTTAGACCGTCTAAACGCGATGAGCTTAGATAACTTTCAAAATCCTAATAAGTAACAATCTGAGCAAAGTTGCGTACGATTCTAAGTTTCCTACAATGCTAAAGTATCGTTGTCGTGGATATACCTGAAATACCTAATCAATGTGATAAAGCCATAACCATGAATAATCTGACAGGAAATATGGACGCACTAGATAACACAGACCGTATGTATTTTGCGTCACTATTGCCATGGCAAAAAGTATTGTGGTTGCAGTTGACCGAGCGAGTACTTAAGCAGCAGTCTTTGCCGCATGCATTGCTCGCGGCTGGTATGCAAGGTATGGGCAAACGCGCTTTTGTATGGAGATTGGTCGCTTGGTTATTATGCCGTGAGCGTGGCGCACATCCGCTAGGTGCTTGCGGAGTGTGTGAGAGCTGTCAGTGGCTTAAATCGGGAACTCATCCGAGCTTACAAGTATTGCCACTCGTTAGTATGCCGACCAGTGCGGATAGCGATACGCCTCAAAACAAATCAAGTAGCGCAAAAGATAAAAAAAGTGCCAAGACCACTAGTAATAGTGCTTCTAAAATAAAAATAGATGATATTCGTGCCTTGCAGCCTTTTATTTATCAAGGCGGGAATGGGGTACGTATCTGTGTGTTAGATCACGCTGAGCAAATGACGGTAGCTGCTGCTAATGCACTGCTTAAAACATTGGAAGAGCCGCAAGCACAGGTGCATCTATTTTTGATTAGTGATACGCCTGCTCAGCTACTACCAACCATTAAAAGTCGTGTACAACAATTGCCATTACAGACAATTGAGCCAACTGTTGCTATTGACTATGTGACGCAGACGTTAGGTCATACAATTAACCGTGAAGCCGTTGGCACCGCTGAAATTAAGCAGTTACTACAATTGGCCAATGGTGCGCCGCTAGCTGCTATAACCTTAGCGCAAGCACCATGGTATAGCAAGCGCAGCCTATGGTTGACCACGTGGCAGGCACTACGTAGTGGTAAACGTAGTGGTGTGGCGGCAAGTGATTACTGGCAGGGACAGCTCGATATCAAAGAATTTATACAACTGTCTGAGCTGATGCTCCTTGATATACGCCGTGTCTGTTTGGGGATCAGTGAGCTACAAAAGGATGTCAGTCTATCGACGATATTGGCTGTTTATCAACCTACTGATGGCGGGTTAGTGGCATTCGCCAATAGCGTACAGCAGACCAAAATCGCATTGCAACAAAATGTGCAAGAAAAATTTGCCTATGATAAGCTAATGCAAGAGTTAGCAAGCTTATAGAGCCGTGCTTTAACGCTTAATTAGTGTTCGAAAATTTGCCATCATTTTTATCTATATGCTATCAGTTATTTATACAAATATATTAGACCCAGTTGATAAAGGAAGCTGACTATGGCAATGCCAGGACGTGGTGGGATTTTAACCTGTCATTATGAAACTATCGAAATATTGTATGCCAGCTATTTGTCATTTGTCAGTAATGGTGCTTTATTCGTACCGTCTGATAAACCTCAGCAGTTGGGTAATGAAGTGTTTATTGCTATCACGCTACCCAACTCTAGTGAACGTCTACCAATGAATGGCAAGGTTGTTTGGATTAACTCTAAGAGTCAAGGCAGTCGCCCAGCAGGGTTTGCTGTACAAATTGGTAGTGATGTCTCTGGTCAAAGAATTAAGAATGAAGTTGAGCGCTTGCTAGCTGGAAAAATCGATAGCTTGCAATCAACTTATACTATGTAATATCTAGGTAGTATCTAGAAACCACATCTGTATCTTTAATGACTTTGACGGTGGTTTTTAACTTGTAGACATAAGAAAGCAGCCTTATTAATTAGTAAGGCTGCTTTTTAGATCTGGTTTACTTAGTTTTTTATAGTAATAGGCGCTGGTATTTTAATAGCGAGGCGGTACATACATATCATCGGGGATAGGTTCGCGATAGTACTCATCGTCGCGTTTACGCTCTGGTAGTTCAACTTCATCGCGAGGGACTTCTTTAAAAGGGATTTGGTCCAGTAGGTGAGCGATACAATTTAGTCGCGCCCGCTTTTTATTATTGCCTTCAACGACCCACCATGGTGCCTCAGGTATATGGGTACGCTCAAACATGGTTTCTTTCGCCTTGGTATAATCTTCCCAGCGTCGCCGCGATTGTAAGTCCATTGGTGAGAGCTTCCACTGTTTTAATGGATCGTGAATACGGCTCATAAAGCGCGAATGTTGCTCATCATCAGTAATAGAAAACCAGTACTTTACCAAACGAATCCCTGAGCGTACTAGCATGCGCTCAAATTCTGGTACCGACTGAAAAAACTCTTCATATTGCGCGTCAGTGCAAAAGCCCATAACTCGTTCAACGCCTCCTCGGTTGTACCAGCTACGGTCAAACAATACGATTTCGCCTGCTGCTGGCAAGTGCGCCACGTAACGTTGAAAGTACCACTGCGTTTGCTCGCGCTCGGTGGGAGCAGGTAGGGCAGCTACTCTACAAACGCGTGGGTTTAATCGTTGGGTGATGCGTTTAATAGCGCCGCCTTTACCAGCAGAGTCACGACCCTCAAATATCACAACGATACGTTCACCACGTGCAACTACCCAGTCTTGCAGTTTGATAAGCTCGCGCTGTAACCTTACCAGCTCTTGAAAGTAGGTGCGCCGATTTAATCTTTCTTGTTCGCTCATCTCGCGTCCATCAAAACGAAAATCACGTACGTAATCATCTATCTCGTTCTCTAGCTCTTCATCATAAGTATCGATCAGGTCTTCTCGCATCTTACGATGCAATTCATCATTAAATATTTCTTTATCCATACGTCCTACAAAACTACTTTGTTCAGTTGAACTAAGCTCTTGTCGTTCTTGCGGTGTTAACGTAGTAGGTTCGATGGCTGACGGGATCTTACTCATAGAAGCTCCTCATGAATATCGTTATTGTTTTATTATTACCTCTCTTTACTTTAGCATATCTATTTCTCAAGCTATCGATTGGTCACGTTTTATTATTGTGTTTTTGAGTATTTTTAGAGCATGTAGTACAGTCAAAACAATAGTTAGTATCAATGTAAAATCGCCACAGTCGCGACATAAAAAAGCACCCTCTAATGCGTAATTAGAGAGTGCCGTAAGAGTCTAAAAAGATTAATTGCTAGTTATGTAAACTATCAGCTTATTTTTCTAGGATACAAGTTACACCTTGACCACCGGCTGCGCAGATAGAGATAAGTGCACGGCCTGAACCTTTTTGATCCAGTAGTTTTGCTGCAGTCGCTAAAATACGACCACCAGTTGCTGCGAATGGATGACCTGCTGCTAGTGATGAACCGTTTACGTTTAGCTTGCTACGATCAATAGAACCTAGCGGTGCATCTAAGCCTAGACGCTCTTCACAAAACTTCTCATCTTCCCAAGCAGCTAGGGTCGATAGTACTTGTGAGGCAAAGGCTTCGTGAATCTCATAAAAGTCAAAGTCTTGTAAAGTCAGACCAGCGCGCTCAAGCATGCGTGGTACCGCATAAGCGGGTGCCATTAGTAAGCCTTCTGTAGTGCCAGATTTACCAATAAAGTCTACCGCTGCGGTTTCTTGATGAACGATATAAGCAAGTGGCTTTAGACCGTGCTCTTTTGCCCATTCATCAGTACCTAATAGTACACAAGAAGCACCGTCAGTAAGCGGTGTAGAATTGGCCGCAGTCATCGTTGGGTTGGCATTCTTTTTGCCAAATACTGGTTTTAATTTACCCAGTTTTTCTAATGTAGTATCTGGACGCAAGTTATTATCACGAGTCAGGCCTTTGTATGGCGTGATCAAGTCGTCAAAGAACCCTTCGTCATAAGCGCGTGCTAGATTTTGATGGCTGTTAAACGCAAGCTCATCTTGATCTTTGCGACTGATGTTCCATTCAAGTGTAGTAATCGCCTGATGATCGCCCATTGATAGACCAGTACGTGGCTCACCGTTTTGCGGTGAATCGATTAAGTCTTTTGGATTTAAACCCATGAGTGCTTTTAGACGTTGTTTGTTGTCTTTTGCTGCACCAAGCTTGATCAGTACTTTACGCAGGCCATCGCCGACAGCGATAGGAGCGTCAGACGTAGTATCTACACCACCAGTGATTGCTGAATCAATCAGACCAAGTGCAATCTTGTTAGCAGAAGCAAATGTTGCTTGCAGACCAGTACCACAAGCTTGTGCGATATCATACGTTGGCGTGTGTGGGTTTAGCGCAGTATTCAATGCAGCTTCACGAGTAAGGTTGATATCACGGCTAAGTTTCATGACTGCGCCAGATACCACTTCGCCTACTGTTTCGCCTTGTAGGTTATAACGCTCAACCAAACCGTCTAAAGCAGCTGTTAGCATGTCTGTGTTGCTAACATCAGCGTATGATCCGTTTGAACGCGCGAATGGGATGCGGTTACCACCCAAAATAGCAACACGATTCAGGTTTGAAGCAGGCTTAGTTGCGCTAGTTTTTTTATTTGAAGCAGGTTTTTTAGCAGCAGTAGTTTCTACTTTTTCGTCGACAGCTTTCTCACTAGCTGTTTCTTTTTTTACCATATCAGACTTTGTATCCGTCGCTTTAACAACCGTACTTTCAACAACAGGGCTATCTGGATGATTGTTTTTATTACTCATAATATTATCCTTAAAAAGTATGGGTAGAAAAAATTGAGAGGTAATAATAAAAAATGATTAAATTCTTTTATACAAGCAAATATTATCATTTATTACGCAATACAGCTGTTTCTCATAAGGCGTTTTTATGCACTTAATGTATCTCTTTAGCAAACTATGTGACGCTTGTATAAGGTCAGTAGTAGATTGATGACCATAGTGCATCGTTCTAATAGACTGGCTAGTAAGAAATGTTAGCATTACATAGCAGTATTTTTGATAATATATTGTTATCAATAATCAAGTATGCCATAACTTATAGGTCAGATTTTAACATGTTATAGTGGCGCTTAACGTTGCTAAAAGCGACTGGCTTGTATACTGACTTGTTTACAGATTGTTGTAGACATTGTCTGTTTTTGGACTTGTTTATAAGGGAAGTGTATAGTTAGGCTAGTTTTGAGGCGATTTACTAAATTTAAATAATTACGATGTCAATGTCTCTATATAATAGATTCATTGCATTTTTTATTATTATACAAATCATTGATTATAAGGATTATATTATGTCAGACCGTTATGGTGACTTTGTTCAATCTTCTATTGGCAAAAAAGTAGCAAAAAATTTAGGCTTACCAATGCCAACGACGCTTGATCGTTTTGAAAGCGGTGAGCGTTTGGTGCGCGGTAGTGTATTGGTTGGACGTGCTACTGGCGATGACAAAAGTGTCAGCGAGTCTGTGGCACGCATTCTGTCAGATGTCCATGCTGAAGTATATGTAAATAGCAGCGATGACATCAAAGACGCACTTGCTGATGCAGGCGTAGAAACAAAAGCCAATACGGGCGGCGACGATCAATTCAAAGTATTATTGTTTGATGCCAGTAATATCAGCAATGCTGAACAGCTAAACGAACTTTATGAGTTTTTCCACACAGTTGCACGCCGCGTAGAAAAATCAGGCCGTGTGGTTGTGGTTGGTCGTACGCCAGAGAATATCACTGATATTGAAGCAGCAATGGCTCAGCGCTCGCTTGAAGGTTTTGTGAAATCAGTGGGTAAAGAATTTAAGCGCGGTATCACAGCACAGCTAGTTTATGTTGAAGAAGGCGCAGAGCAAAACCTAGATTCAACCCTACGCTTTTTCACCTCAGCTCGTTCAGCTTATGTATCAGGACAAGTAGTACGTGTCAGCGAAGGCAATTCAGTTGATGTTGACTGGAACCAGCCTTTGGGCGGTAAGACTATGCTGGTGACTGGCGCAAGTCGCGGTATTGGTGAAGCAATCGCTCGTGTATTGGCTCGTGAAGGGGCGCATGTAATCTGTCTTGACGTACCGCAGCAGCAAGCTGACCTACAGAAAGTTGCTAGCGAAATCAGCGGCTCAGCTTTGACCGTAGATATTACTAGTGAAGACGCTGGCGCAGAAATTGCTGATGCTGCCCAAAAGCGTGGCGGCCTAGATTCAATTATTCATAACGCTGGCGTGACTCGTGATAAGACATTGGCTAAGATGGATGAGAAAAAGTGGAACATGGTTATCGATATTAACCTAGGTAGTATCGCTAGATTGAATCGCTATTTGCTGGATAATGACGTATTAAAAGAAAACGCACGTATCGTATGTGTGTCGTCAATTTCAGGTATTGCGGGCAACATGGGTCAAACCAACTATGCCACTTCTAAAGCAGGTGTCATTGGTTTGGTTAATGCAACTGCTAAGCAATTAGAAGACAATGCTAAGGGCATGACGATCAATGCAGTCGCTCCTGGTTTCATTGAAACTCAAATGACAGAAGCCATTCCATTTGCTATTCGTGAAGCTGGTCGCCGCATGAATTCAATGAGCCAAGGCGGCTTGCCAGTAGATGTGGCTGAGACTATCGCATGGTTTGCCTCACCTGCGTCTGGTGGTCTAAATGGCAACACGGTTCGTGTCTGTGGTCAAAGTTTACTTGGTGCATAATGTCGATTAATGAGTAGGCATGTGTGAGAAGTTAGGTTCAGATAAAAAAATTAGTTGTATGATATGACCTATTATTTCTCGTTTGTATCACATATGCTTACGAAATAATCTCTTATATAGTGTAATAAAGCTGCCCAAGGGTGGCTTTTTTATGGTAAAAACACAAGAACCAATAGCCAAACTATTTTTTGCTGTTAAGGATACTCATGAGGTTGATTAAATTTAATGCTTATTAGATGATTTAATAGTAGGCTTTAGTCAATGACTGCAGATTGTCTTTATATACGTTAAAGAACTTGTTCAAGCCACACTTAGGAAGTACTTATGTCAGACAAACATTATGATGCGTTGCCAAAGGCGCACACCACTTACGCCAATATTGTTAAAAGCTTATTGCCAATTGGAAATGCTGATAAGGTCAGTAGAGACCAATTACCACAATCTACTTACTATGTAGATGATCTGCATATCGATCAAGAAAACCTAGACGATTATCGCAACATTTGCGGTTTTGCTGATGATGGTAAAGTACCGGCAACTTACTTTTCGGTATTGTCACAAACGTTGCAGATGAACATGATGGTTAAAGAGCCATTTCCATTTGCCATGTTAGGTCTTGTTCACGTCGACAATAGTGTAACCCAGTATCGTCCGATCGGTGAGCGTGAAACGGTAGCAATGTCGGTCACTTTCGATAATTTACGCGATCATGCCCAAGGTCAGCAGTTTGACTTTGTGACTATCGTAAAGTCAGAAGACGAGGTTATCTGGGAAGGTACGTCGACTTATTTATCACGTAGCAAAAAACCTAGTAGCAGCAAAGATAAAAAAAGTACACCGCGTCCAGCAGTGGTCAAGCTAGAAGTAAATGAAGAAGGTACTCATAGTATTTTTGAAGTGCCAGAAGATATCGGTCGTCGTTATGCTTTTGTTTCAGGTGACTTTAATTTAATTCATTTACATCCGCTATCAGCACGTGCGTTTGGTTTCCCAAAAGCGATTGCACACGGTATGTGGTCAAAAGCGAAGTGCCTTGCCTTGATGGGTGACTTGCCTGACGCTTACACGATTGACGTCTCATTTAAGCTGCCTATCTTCTTGCCAGCTGAAGTAGAGCTGATTGCTGAGCCAGTAGCCCAGCTTACAAGCGTAGACGATACTTGTGAGTTCGGACTGTATAGCTCTAAAAACAACAAACCGCATCTAGCGGGTGTGGTAACACTAAAGAGCGACAGCAAGTAGTATATAGCATCATAAAACTCCTACTCTAACAACCATATTTAACGTATATATTTATTACTATGACTTCACAAAACATGCCTTCAGAAGAAAACGCGATAGATGCAGACAAGACAGATAGCTTGATATCGAGCGATACGGTCGCTGCTAATGATAGCAGTACTAACATTCATATTAGTGCCGATAATGGCGTTGATTTGGCTGCTATCTTTGAGCCTTATTTTCGTCCAGACGCAAATACTATTGTTTGCGGCGCATTAAATGACGAGAAGGTTGTTGCTTTAGCGAAAGCGGGCGTCGAGTTGGTCATTAACTTGCAGCCTGATGACGAGTTAAGCTTTGATGAGGCGTCAGCAGTTGAGCAAGCAGGTATGCATTATGAACACCTGCCTATCAATGGTGCTAAAGAGCTAAAGCAGCTTAAGATATTGGCGTTTGATAATGTATTACGTCAACATCATGGCAAAAAAGTCGCGATGCACTGTGGGTCTGGTAACAGAGTAGGCGCTGCAATTGCACTGCGGGCAGGATGGTTACGTGGACGTAAGATGGATACAGCGATGGAACGTGGACGCAGTCATGGTTTGACTAAGCTTGAACAAGAAGTTCATAACCGTTTGCTAGTACCGCGTTAATCAGGTTTGTTGTATTGAACACTAGTACTGTTTTAGACGCTAGCAATCTCTCAAAATATTATCGAAATAAATAATAAAAAAGGCGACCAATAGGTGGCCTTTTTTATTGGTTCACAATTCATTTATACTGGTTCAAATATTTTATATAGTCTAAGAACGACTCATTTCAAAAGTAGAATAATTTATATCACTGGAGCAAGGTAATAATGGAACATAATACAGAAAATCCTAATATAACTACGAATATGGATATTCAGAAAAACTTACAGCAATTACTGACAGATTTACAGCTTGATGATGCACCCGCTGGTGGGGCTGTAGTAGTGTATCAGGCAGGCCAGTGTATAGCAGAAGCCAGTACAGGTATGGCACGTTCTGATGTGCCCTGGCAGCCTGACACGTTGGCGATTAATTTCTCTACTGGTAAAGGGGTGTTGGCAACGTTGGTTCATGTGCTTGTTTCGCAGCAGCTGCTTGAATATGACAAACCTGTTGCACATTACTGGCCAGAGTTCGCTGCAAACGGTAAAGATCAAATCACCTTACGACAAATCATGTCACATCAGGCCAATTTGTTTTCAATTCAAATTATTGATGTCGATAGTGAAACGGTACTCGATTGGGATACGATGCTGCGCTATATTGCAGCGATGCCCATCACTTCTCCCGAAGATGCTACCAAGTATGACAGCGCTTATAGTGCATTGGTCTATGGCTGGGTATTAGGCGGCGTAGTAGAGGCAGTCACAGATTTATCATTCGCTGAAGCACTGAGCCAGTACCTAACTGAGCCTTTAGGTATTGCCGACAGCTGCTACTTTGGTGTGCCAGATAGCAAAGTAGATCAGGTGGCAAAATTGGTCAAAGATTTTGAAGAGTCAGAAGATACGAGCTCTCAATTGAAGTCGAGACGTCAAAAACCAATCTTAAAAGTGGACTCTCAAGAAACCTTACGTACTTATGCAAGCTTGCCCAGTTACTATTGCTGGCAGCAGAAAATGCTAGATGATAAGCGTGCAGCTGGAACACAAAGTAGCTCTGATGATAGCTCTGATAATGATAGTGTACGACCTACCTTAAATACTGCGCGTATCAATAGTTTATATTTCAATACCAGTCAGCTTAATCTAAAAAATTATAAGGCGGCGCTGATACCTGCTGGCAAGCAAGCGCTTGATTATTATAACCGTCAGACTCTACAGGCGGTCATTCCAGCGGCAAATGGTGTCGCTTCCGCTAAAGCACTGGCAACAATCTACGCAATGCTAGCCAATGGCGGTGTATGGCAAGGAAAAACGCTGATTAATAGTGCCACTTTTGAGCAGTTATCAACTCCGCAAGTTGAGGGTTTGGATGCGGTTATGCCAGCGGCTATGAAATGGCGATTAGGCTACCATAGATTATTTAGCTTACATGCCAAAAAAGACGATACAGATAAGAGAATAAGTTCAGCATTATCAGGATTTGGGCATATGGGATATAACGGATCGGTCGCTTGGTGCGACCCTGAACGCCAATTGTCACTTGCTTTTATCCATAATTTTGATACGACTATGCTCAATGACGTTCGTCAGTTTGCGTTAACAGAGGCCGTCTTGAGCTGGGTCGAAGAGATACTTTAATAATGCTAGCTTTAATCGCGAATTGATTCTGTTTCAAATATAAGTAGCATTAATTTTAATGCTGCTTATTTGGTGTCATTTTAAGCAATCTCGAAGCACTTAAACCGTGGATAAAGATAGAAGTCAAAATGACAATCGAGCAAACAATCCATAGTTTAAGTGCATCTTCATCAGCAAAAAATCCTTGATTGAGAGCGTAGGACAAGTAGTACAGAGTGCCAATACCGCGAATACCCAAAGCCGATATCGCGTATTTTTCGGTACGAGGCAGGTTCAATCCTGATAAGGCAATAAATCCACCGATTGGACGTATAAGTAGTAGAAAGGTAAAACTAACGATATAGACACGCCATGTGAGCTCGACATCAGCCTGCAGCCCTTGACCAAGGAATATGCCAAAGATAACCAGTACTAACGACATCAGCAAGCCTTCTGATTGTTCAGCGAAATCATGCAGTTTTTGGTGATAAGTGTGCTCACACTCTGAGCGACGAAACGCAAATGCAGCAACAAATACAGCGATAAAGCCATAACTGTGTACATATTCGGCAAGACCATACGCTAGTAGCGTCAACGCAATAACCACATAACCTTGCGAGATAGTTGTCTCACGGATATGTTTAGAAAAGACCACTTTGGCCAATATCTTACCAACCAATACACCTACCACGACGCCTGCGCCAATTTTCCACAAAACATCATGAGTGAACCACGACCATAGCATCTCATAGGTAAAGGCTTTGCCTTCACTGAACGCTTCTGCGATCTTAATTGCTAGATATACAAACGGAAAAGCCAGACCATCATTCAATCCGGCCTCTGACGTTAAGGTAAAGCGCGGTGTGTCTTCACCGCCTGTATTGGGAGGTCCGACTTGTATGCTAGAGGCCAAGACAGGATCGGTTGGTGCTAGTACCGCACCCAACAAAATAGCAGCTCCCAATGTCAAACCAAAGGCGTAATAACCCAAGACTGCCATCGCAAAAATACCAATCAGCATGGTGATAAGCAGCAGTCTTACGGTCGGTCGCCATAATCGCCAAGATAGGTCCGTGTCAATTTTAATACCAGCACCAACCAATGAGACCAATACGATAATCTCAGTCAACTTTTCGATGAGTAAACCGTTATCAAGTGGGTCTAAAAAAGACAAAGACGTCCACCAGTAGCCCATTATTAGGCCAAAGCTGACCTGAAGCATCGGTAATGAAATAGAGGTGCGCTTAAAAATAACAGGAAATAATGCCCCTAGTAAAAAGGCAATCCCGCAGATTAGTAAAAATAAATTATATTTTTCGATCATAAGGTTACGCACGTCATTATGTTTTAAGGGTTTTTTTTAAAGGTGATTCTAGATACCGATGACAATTAATAACCGTAGATAAATTTAGTCATCGATATCTTTTATCATGACGCCAAAATAAAATAATTACCGCAAAAAATAGTTATCAAAATGACAGCTGCGTTGTTTTTTGGTGAAAAAAAAGCCTGCATTGCGCAGGCTTTATATATTTTTATCAGTATTTTTGGAACATTTAGATGTTACAGCTTAGCGCTCAACTTGACTCACATCACGTATGGCGCCAGTATCGGCACTCGTAGTCATCGCGGCATAAGCACGCAATGCTGGCGTGACATAACGCTCACGGCTGACAGGCTTCCATGCATCACGACCACGCGCTTCCATAGCTTCGCGGCGAGCAGCTAAGTCTGCATCACTGACTTGCATGTTAATGGTGCGATTAGGAATGTCGATATGAATGGTATCGCCTTCTTCAACTAGGCCGATGGCACCGCCTTCAGCAGCTTCTGGGCTAGCATGACCGATTGATAGGCCTGATGTACCACCAGAGAAACGACCATCGGTGAGCAATGCGCATTCTTTACCCAATCCTTTCGACTTTAGATACGTCGTTGGATATAGCATTTCTTGCATACCAGGGCCACCTTTAGGGCCTTCGTAACGGATGATGACAACGTCACCTGCAACGATTTGATCATCTAATATAGCAGCAACAGCATCGTCTTGTGATTCAAATAGACGTGCGCGACCAGTAAAGGTTAAGATGCTTTCGTCGACGCCTGCGGTTTTGACCACACAGCCACGCTCGGCAATATTGCCATATAGTACGGCTAAGCCGCCGTCTGTAGAGTAGGCGTGTTTCGCACTACGGATACATCCTGATTCACGGTTGACGTCAAGATTGGCCCACTCTTGTGACTGTGAAAATGCTTCTGTGGTACGTATACCACCAGGTGCTGCAAGGAAGCGCGCACGTGCTTCATGATTGTCGGGGTTCATGATATCCCATTTCTCAATCGCTTCTTTCATCGTTGCACTATGGATGGTCGGCACATCAGTTTTTAGTAATTCAGCACGATTGAGCTCAGCCAACAATGCAAAGACACCGCCAGCACGATGCACATCTTCCATATGATACTTCTGCGAGGCAGGCGCTACTTTGGCTAGACAAGGTACACCGCGACTTAAACGGTCGATATCAGCCATCTTAAAGTCGATCTCTGCTTCGTTGGCAGCGGCAAGTAGATGCAAGATGGTATTGGTTGAGCCGCCCATAGCGATATCTAAGCTCATGGCATTTTCAAAAGCGGCTTTGGTAGCGATAGAACGTGGCAGTACAGAATCATCATCTTGCTCATAGCGACGCTTGGCAAGTGATACGATGGTACGACCAGCTTCTAAGAATAGCTCGCGACGCAGTGAATGAGTGGCTAATAGTGAGCCATTACCTGGTAGGGCTAAGCCTAAAGCTTCGGTCAAGCAGTTCATTGAGTTGGCAGTGAACATACCGGAGCATGACCCGCAAGTAGGGCAGGCTGAGGCTTCGATAGCGGCGACGTCTTCATCACTGATACTATCATCCGCGGCGTCCATCATCGCATCGACAAGGTCAAGTTTGCGAACAGCACTACTATCACTACCATCGGTATTATGGCTCTTACCAACAGTACTGGCTAAGATTTTGCCCGCTTCCATTGGACCACCTGAGATAAATACCACTGGAACATTAAGGCGCATTGCGGCCATCAACATACCTGGGGTGATTTTGTCACAGTTAGAAATACATACTAGCGCATCTGCACAGTGAGCATTCACCATGTACTCGACAGAGTCAGCGATCAAATCACGACTTGGTAGCGAGTACAACATACCGCTATGACCCATCGCAATACCATCGTCGACCGCAATAGTATTGAACTCTTTTGCAACGCCGCCTGCTTGCTCAATCTCACGTGCGACCAGTTGTCCAAGGTCTTTTAGATGCACATGACCAGGTACAAACTGGGTAAAAGAGTTAGCAATCGCAATGATTGGCTTACCAAAGTCGCCGTCAGTCATGCCGGTTGCACGCCATAATGCGCGCGCGCCTGCCATATTACGACCGCCGGTAGAGGTTTTTGAGCGATAATCCATGTGATATTCCTTACAAATAGGCGGGGTTGTTAAAATGTGCACCCTCAGTTCTAATAGGGATAGTGTGCTTTTTATAGAGAGTGAGTACTAGTGAATAATACTAATTCGTTACCATACCATTAGATATGAATAACTAAAAACAATATGCTAATAATAATGAATTAATAATCGTAAGCGATGAACAAAAAGCAGGTATTCAAAACGTCTATTCGATACGTTCTAATATGGCTTTATTGAACCAAGGAAGATCGGTCTTGTCTGCTTCTAATTTCACAATGGCTGCGAGCGCATGGGTAGCTAGTAGTTGCTGATAGTCGCTACTAGCCTCAATTGTCAACAGTGATTCGGCAGATAATGCTTGCGTATTAGAGTTTTGCTCGTCAACGCTGATTAATGTCTGCTTGCTATTTTTGTAGAGGACGTCTACGCGACCAAAAAATTGCCAGTCTTTGAACGCCGCCGTAATCGCATCCGCAGCATCTTTGGTATATACCTGCTGCGTCTCCTTACCTGTATTGGTCCAATGCAGCCTGACTGCCAATTGCAATGCCTCACTAAATACCACTAACGAGCCGATAATTTTTACATGCCAAGGACTGGTCAATAGTTCCTTATCAATACCAATCAATTTAGCAGCCTCGTGAGCTGACATAGGCGTATTAAATTTAAGCAGCAGTTCAGGAGTGAGAGAGTGCGTTTGTTTAATCGTGTCATCTAAACTGTCATAGTGATATAGAAAAGGCAGCGGTAAGTCTTGGGTGACAGTTTTTTTAATGATTTTGCAATTGTGTATCTGCCAGCTGATGGCTTTGTCAGTCAATGCTTCTGCTAATATGACCGCGTTTGGATCGATGGTTTGAGTCATATTTTCAGACTCAAGGTTAGATTGTACTGAGTCGGAGTGTGCTGAAGCAATGCTGTCAGACACAGAAGTATCTTCTCCAGACACTTGGGTTGCGTCATCGCGTACAGCGTCAGTGTCGTTATCTGAGCTATCTAAGTTGTTTAAGCTATTCGAGTTATCTAATGTATTGGTTGGCAAAGTAGGCAAATCCATAAACATAGCGTTATTAAAATAGAGGGTTAATATAACATTTTAAGGGTATGGCCCGCCAATAAAATAGTGAGCTAGCATAGTTGGAATATGGCTTGATATTTTTCAAATTCGACTGTCACACTGACTTGTACTAAGGTTATATTTCGTCCACTATATGACAGACGCTTTTATCTATTTTGGATAGCTATTGAGCTATTAATTAGCTAATAATAAAACTCTTAAAGGAAAAAATAATGACTGAAGCTAATCAACAAACCACCTATGATGACAATAATATTTTTGCCAAAATGCTAGAGGGCGATATTCCATATCATAAGGTATATGAAGATGATAAAACGCTCGCCTTTATGGACATTATGCCGCAGGCTGAAGGCCATGTACTAGTGATACCTAAACAAAAAGCCTTTGATTTGGAAGACCTTGAACCAGAATATGCTGCGGCGGTACTAATGACGTCCAAAAAAGTCATGCAGGCACAGCGTAAAGTATTTGAGCGTGAAGGGGTGATTCAAATGCAGTTGAATGGGGCGCAAGCAGGGCAAACTGTGTTTCATTATCATATACATCTGATCCCTTCAAGCATCCATGAGCTAGGCCGCCATGCTGTCACACAAGCTGATCAAGGTGAGCTTGCAGATATTGCACAACGACTGGTAGCAGCAATTGATGCTCAATAACTAAATAGAGTATTTTTTAACTGAACAGAGAAAGATACATCTAGAAGCGACAGTACATTTATAAACTTTAGTTTGTTTACTTTCTTATTATGAAAATATAAAACATATACAATCAAGAGGCAGCTAGCAAGCTGCCTTTTTTATTTTCTTGGTAATAATTATGTAACATTACTTAAATTCATGTTACCAATTTAACGCTTAACTAGGGTTTTAGCAAAGAGTGTGATAATTATTATAATCGCTCACACACATTTTCCAATCTTTGCCCCAATCGATAGTTTTTTATAATAAGGCATCGCTAATTTTGCTAATTTTTGAGGATATTATCTTTCATGAGTAAATTACCTCGTTCGACTATTTTATTGCCGGTATTTGTACCAGCAGCTATTATTATGATGCTGTTGGTCATCGGTACCGCAATAAATCCTGAAGCAGCTGGTGCGCTATTCAACGATGTGCTTGCTTTCACAACTGAGACGTTCGGCTGGTTCTATATGCTGGCCGTGGCGTTGTTTTTGATGTTCATCATCGTACTGGCATTTTCGTCTTATGGCAGTATTAAGCTGGGTCCTGACCATGCCGAGGCAGAGTATAAGTTCCTCGAATGGTTTGCTATGTTGTTTTCGGCAGGCTACGGGATTGCGCTACTGTTTTATGGTGTAGCGGAACCAGTCATGCATTTTTCCAGTCCGCCAATGTCGGAGCCGCAAACTATTGCCGCGGCAAAAGAGGCGATGCGAATTGCGTATTTCCACTGGGGTTTTCATATTTGGGCGATTTATGGGGTAGTGGGTTTATCGTTGGCATATTTTGCTTTCCGACATGGCCTACCACTATCAATACGCTCAACGCTGTATCCAATTATCGGTGACAAGATTCATGGCCCTATAGGTCATACGGTCGATGTGTTTGCGATATTGGGTACGATGTTTGGTATTGCTACCAGTCTTGGTTTGTCAGTGTCGCAAATTAACGCGGGACTAAATTACCTATTGCCAGATATCATTCCAATGAATACGACTGTACAGGTGATTGCTATTGCATTGGTAACAGCCGCAGCACTGGTATCGGTGTTAGCAGGTATGGATAAGGGTGTTAAACGCTTGTCTATTCTAAATATGCTATTGGCAACTGCGTTGATGGTGTTTGTATTTGTTGTTGGTCCGACTATTTTTATCTTAAATGCCTTTATGGAAAATACAGGTAGTTATTTGGGTAATATCGTTGAGCGTACCTTTAGCTTACAGGCTTACGAAAATAGCAATTGGATCGGTAGCTGGACCTTGTTTATTTTTGCTTGGACCATCGCATGGGCACCTTTTGTAGGTCTATTTATTGCTAAGATTAGCCGTGGTCGTACCATTCGTGAGTTCGTACTGGGTGTGATGCTTGTCCCAACTTTCTTCACGTTCTTCTGGTTTTCGGTGTTTGGTGATACTGCGCTACATATGATTATGGTCGACGGTTATACCTCGTTAATCAGCGAAGTACAAAACAACCAAGCGATTGCTCTATTTAAATTATTAGAAAACCTACCGTTTACTGAGTTTGTGTCGTCATTGACCATTTTATTGATTATCACCTTTTTTGTGACGTCATCGGATTCTGGCTCATTGGTGATCGACTCGCTAGCGGCTGGCGGTCGCAGTGATACGCCATGGTGGCAGCGTAGCTTTTGGGTAGTAACCGAAGGGGCTGTAGCTGCGGTACTACTCATTGCAGGCGGTCTAACGGCGCTCCAAACGGCAGCTATTGTCAGTGCGTTACCTTTTGCCATTATTATTCTTATTTCAATGTTTGGCATGTGGCGTGCGCTGCGTATCGAAGGACATCGTAATCAGAGCCTTGATCAGAACAACAAATTGCCTCCGCATCTGCTCAAACCGTCAGCATGGCGTGAGCGTATCGATTATATGACTGACAAGCCAACACCTGAAAAGGTATTGAGCTACATCAAAGAAGTAGTTATGCCATCGATGATGGAAGTGTCATCTAAATTTGCAGAAACTGGTTGGACGACTGAGGTCAATTATGATGCGGTCAACAACCGTGCTGTGCTTGAATTGCAACGTGGTGACGATGTCGAGTTTTGGTATGAAGTGCGCTTATCTGAGCATGAGGCGCCCGACTATTATACTGAAGACACCGTAGATACATTGCCGCAAGAGCATCATCATCGAGCTGAGGTGTATTTACGCCGTGGTGGTCAGACATATGATTTATATGGCTATAAATCAGAATCAGTGATTAATGACATTATTGATCAGTTCGAGAAGTATTTACATTTCCTTAATGTGTCGCCTGATAGCTTACCGTGGCGCATGCAAGAGCATGATGATGACATCACGCTAGAGCAAGATAGTGTGCTTGATAAATAATGGACTGAATGTATCGAAAACGAGTATGATTATTGCAAGCTATTCACATGAATAACTTGCAATAAATACAGGATTCCTTAGAATAACGGCTTGTTTTTCTTACAAATCAAGCCGTTTTTTTATGTCTAATGATTTTTCTGTTGTATCTACGTCTTTGCCAGTGTCTGACCATCCATTGTTACAGCCATTAAATATCGGTGGCTTGACGATTGAAAACCGTCTAATGGTCGCACCAATGGCAGGCGTGACAGACAACCCTTTTCGCCGACTGTGTAAGTCGTTTGGCGCGGGCCACGCGGTCAGCGAGATGATCATCGCGGATACCGCTCTTTATGCGCGCAAAAAGTCCTTGTATCGCGCCAATTTTGATAATGAGATTGCGCCTATTTCTGCACAAATAGCAGGAGCAGAGCCCGATAAACTGGCTGAAGCGGCCCGTTATCAAATTGATAATGGCGCACAGATTATCGATATCAATATGGGCTGTCCGGCTAAAAAAGTCTGTCGTAAGCTGGCAGGTTCCGCATTGTTGCAAGATGAGGATTTGGTCGCGCGTTTGCTAGATGCGACGGTTAATGCGGTAGATGCTCCTGTCACGCTAAAGACACGTCTAGGCTTTGAAAACGGTCGTGAAAACATCTTGCGTGTGGCGCGCCGTGCTGAGCAAGCAGGTATTGCAGCGATTGCTATTCATGGACGTACGCGTGAGGACATGTATACAGGTAATGCGCGTTATGAGCTAATACGTGAAGTCAAAGAAAGTATCAGTATTCCTGTCATTGCTAACGGTGATATCGATAGCGCACAAAAAGCCCAACACGTCTATGAAATGACAGGATGTGATGCGGTGATGATTGGACGGGCTGCACAAGGACAACCATGGATATTTCGCGATATTGAGCATTTTTTGCGTACTGGCGAGTGCTTAGAGGCCCCAAGTGTTAGTGAGATAAAAGAGATCGTACTTGCTCATTTACAAGAGCTTTATGATTTTTATGGAGAGTATTCAGGCTGCCGTATCGCACGTAAACATATTGCATGGTATACGACAGGTATTCCAAACTCTAACGCCTTTAGACAGGCGATGTATGGCGAAGAAAGTACCGCTGGACAATTTAAAGTAGTCGAGACTTTTTTGCAGGCACATGAATAGTAATCGCTTGAGTCTTATGTGTCAGACTATTCATCATGTGCCGATTTTTTATTCTGCCAAGGGAGTCGGCCTTCTAGTTCAACTTGTAGCGATAAGCTCAAAAAGGTTCGAATCAGTACGATAAAACCTAGCACTAATACGCTGCGTAGCGATGGCTCCGTGACGACTGTCGCCACGATATCAGCGGCAATCAGCACTTCTAAACCCAACAAGATAGACTTGCCTACGGTCTGTCTGATCTCAATATAGGTGTCATTGTTGAAATGACCCGATGCTCGCAAGGCTTTATATAGAGCAAGAAATAGCCCAAAAAACATAATGAGGACGCCACTGACTTCAATAATTTTGGCAATTAAGTCGATATAGTGAGTTAGTGTGTCTATCAAAGCAGGTACTCCTCGTAATTGACCAAAAAAGTATAGCATTTGGCCATAAACTAAAACTGTATTCATAAGCCTTTATGACGACTAGGAACTTTCACAAAGGTCCCGTTAACTCATGCCTACCATGGTTTTGTTCACTCCATACTACGTTTTTTTGCTATGCTATAACCAAATACTAATAACGATAGAATAAACAAAAAGGACTTTTTATGGCCAGTCTCTCGAAAAAAGTAATCACTAAAGCGGTCAAAGGCAAAAATATTATCATTACAGGCGCTTCAAGTGGTATTGGCGAGCGTACGGCTTTTTTGCTCAGTGAGTGTGGCGCACATGTTATTTTGCTGGCTCGTACTGCAGATAAGTTAAAAATGGTCAAAGAAAATATTGAAACACTTGGCGGCGCTGCCAGTTATTATCCATGTGACCTTACCAACATGGATGAAATTGAAAAAACCAGCGAAAAAATTCTGGCTGATTTTAAGCATGTTGATGTATTGGTCAACAATGCAGGTCGTTCGATTCGCCGTTCAGTACATGAATCGGTCAACCGTTTTCATGATTTTGAACGTACCATGGAGATTAATTATTTTGGCGCGGTCAAAATTGTTCTTGGTTTTTTGCCAACTATGATTGGGCGTCAAACTGGTCAAATTGTGAATATATCTTCAATTGGGGTGTTGGCAAATAGCCCTCGATTTTCAGCATATGTTGCATCAAAGGCAGCTTTGGATGCATTTAGTCGCTGTTTGGCTGCCGAAGTCAAAGGTGATAATATCAAAGTGACCAATATCTTTATGCCACTCGTACGCACCCCAATGATTGCACCAACCAAACTATATCGATATATGCCAGCATTGATGCCTGATGAAGCAGCGATGATGGTAGCGAAAGCCATCGTTCACAAGCCGAATAGCATTGCTAGTAATATGGGTAAATTTGCATCGGCGACTTACTCGCTGGTACCCGCCTTCAACGTTGGCGTGCAGTCCATTGGCTATCGCATTTTTCCAAGTTCAACTGCTGCGCAAACGACTGATAGCAAACCTAATTTTGCTCAGCGTGTTTTTGCTAAAATTCTTCCTGGTGAGCATCACTAAAGTAGGTTTATTATCAGCACCAAATTCGAATAATAAGGATACTACAGTATCCTTTTTTTATGCTCTAAAAATATCATCAAGCAGCGTAAGAGACTGCTTCGTTACGTATAGTGAACGTGATTAGTTATTCAATAAATAAATCTTCAAGACTTCCGCCTTACAATTCTGTTTCTATCCGCATCTCTGTTAAGATGAATGTAATTCATCTTATGTTTAAATTGTATCGTTTTTATTCATGTTTAGATTTAGGTATGATTCACCTCATACACAAATTTGGTTTTATCTCAGATAATTAAGGTAGCGAATCACCATGAGTAAAGAATTCAATTGTTCAATCAAGCACATTCGTTTTGATGAAAACTATCAGCCTGCAGATAGCACTCGTTTGACAACTAACTTCGCAAATTTGGCTCGCGGTGAGCACCGTCAGGAGAACTTGCGCAAAACGTTAAGAATGATAGACAACCGCTTTAACGCATTGGCGCATTGGGACAACCCAACAGCAGACCGCTATTCTGTTGAAGTTGATATTGTTTCTGTCGATATGGATGTTGAAGGTAATGGTCATACGTTTCCTATTATCGAAACGCTAAAAACCACAATTGTAGATCATAAAGAAAACAAGCGTATCGACGGCATGATTGGTAATAGTTTCTCATCTTACGTGCGTGATTATGATTTCAGCATTGTATTACCAGAGCATCGTGACAAAAACTTAGCGTCAATAACACCGGATAACTTTGGTGAGCTACACGGCAAACTGTTTCAATATTTATTGAACTCAGAGGCATACAAAGCGCAATTTAATAAAAAACCAGTGATTTGCCTGAGCGTGTCAACCAGCAAAACCTACTACCGTACTACCAACCAGCATCCTGTATTAGGTGTTGAGTACAAGCAAGACGAATATTCATTAACTGATGACTATTTTTATAAAATGGGCTTAGTCGTACGCTATTTTAAGCCTGAAGGTAGTGCTGCGCCATTAGCCTTTTATTTTGCAGGTGATTTGCTAAGTGATTACACGGATCTTGAGCTTATCAGTGCGATTAGTACGATGGAAACCTTCCAGAAAATCTATCGTCCTGAGATTTACAATGCTAATTCAAATGCTGGTCAAGTGTATCAACCTAGCCTGAACTACCAAGATTATTCACTGACGCAAGTTGTCTATGACCGCGCCGAACGCAGCCAAATGGCAGTGACACAAGGTAAGTTTACGGAAGAAACATTTATCAAGCCATACCAAGAAATTCTTGAAGAGTGGGCTGCAAGCTATACCGTTGATAGTCAAGCAGATAAAAAACAAACCAATAATAAATATGCTGCTTAACCGAGCACACGAGAGAAGATAAACAACCATGACAAAACTATTATTACCAACCTCAACCGCTGGCAGCTTACCGAAACCGTCTTGGCTGGCAGAACCTGAAAAAATTTGGTCACCTTGGGCTTTAGAAGGCGAGCAGTTGATTGAAGCCAAACAAGATGCATTGCGTCTGTCACTACAAGAACAAGTACATGCAGGTATTGATATCGTCAGTGATGGCGAGCAGACCCGTCAGCATTTCGTAACCACGTTTATCGAACATCTCGATGGTGTTGATTTTGAAAATCGTGAGACGGTCAAAATCCGTGATCGCTATGATGCGAGTGTGCCATCAGTGGTCGGTGCGGTGAGCCGTCAAAAGCCAGTATTTGTAGAAGATGCCAAGTTTTTACGTCAGCAGACCAATCAGCCAATCAAATGGGCTTTGCCAGGGCCGATGACGATGATTGATACACTGTATGACGATCATTATAAAAGTCGTGAAAAACTGGCTTGGGAATTTGCTAAAATCCTGAATCAAGAAGCAAAAGAGCTAGAGGCTGCTGGCGTTGATATTATCCAATTCGATGAACCAGCATTTAATGTGTTCTTTGATGATGTGAATGACTGGGGTATTGCCACTTTAGAGCGTGCTATTGAAGGTCTAAAATGCGAAACAGCAGTACATATTTGCTACGGTTATGGTATCGAAGCCAATAATAACTGGAAAAAGACACTGGGTTCAGAATGGCGTCAATATGAAAAGGCCTTTCCTCAGCTGCAACAGTCTAAGATTGATATTGTCTCATTGGAGTGTCAAAACTCACAGGTGCCAATGGATTTGATTGAATTGATTCGCGGTAAAAAAGTCATGGTTGGTGCCATTGATGTGGCAACCAATACCATTGAGACACCAGAAGAAGTGGCCAACACACTACGTAAAGCATTACAATTTGTCGATGCTGACAAGCTGTATCCTGCAACCAATTGCGGTATGGCACCGTTGTCACGCCAAGTGGCTCGTGGCAAGCTTGCGGCATTAAGTGCAGGCGCACAGATCGTTCGTCAAGAGCTGACTGCGTAGAGCTTATCAAACAAGCTGATGTAAATTTGGCATTGGTGGCTTTGGTATTGGTAGCTTTGGTAAATTTTGTAGGCTAGGATTTTAGCTTGAATGATGCTTATTAAAGTTCAGTCGTTGAGGAGGTTCTATTTACAGGGTCTCCCTTTGCAAAACTAAAATTGAAGCACAATTTTTTAACGTTTCACAGGATTTCAGTAATGATTAAAGATATGATTGAAGCAACCGATTTTAGAGATGCCATGTCTTTGTTAACGACTGCGGTCAATGTTGTCACTACAGAAGGTGTATCTGGCGTTCATGGGTTTACAGCATCGGCAGTATGCAGTGTCACAGATACACCGCCAACTTTGCTCGTCTGTATGAACCAGACCTCTCGGTCGCATGCGTATTTTGTTGAAAATAAAACATTGTGTGTCAATGTGTTGGGCGCTCATCATGAGCCCGTCTCTAACGCTTTTGCCTCAAAGTTACATTCAGAAGAACGCTTCAAACAAGGCGCTTGGTCTCAGCTAGTAACAGGCTCTCCTATTCTAGAGGATGCATTGGTCAGTTTCGACTGTGAGATTGAGCAAATTCAGAAAGTAGGTACGCACAGTGTGTTTATGTGCCGAGTAGTCGCCATCAAAAAATCTGAGCAATCAGATGGACAAGAAGAAAGCTTGGTTTACTTTAATCGTGCTTACTCTCGAGTGGGTCAAGTGGATATCGCTTAAGTCAATCATCCGGCCATTATCGAATGGTCATCAAACTATTCATCGTCAATCTGAGAAGTAACTATCCCGTGGAATTAATCATTTTTTTAGTCATAGGTGCCCTCGCAGGATTTGCTGCGGGGCTTTTTGGTGTGGGCGGTGGAACCATCATCGTGCCACTATTATTTATTGTCTTTACTCAGATGGGTTATAGTCCTGACAATATCATGCATTTGGCGTTAGGTACGTCACTTGCGACCATTATTGTGACGTCTATTAGCTCGTTAATGGCGCACAATAAAAAAGGCGCAGTCATGTGGCCTGTCTTCAAAAACCTAGCACCTGGCTTAGCGATAGGGTGCTTTTTAGGGGCAGGGATAGCAGGGCAGATATCTGGGTTATACCTTCAGCTCATCGTCGGTGTGTTTTTGCTTTGGGTGGCCTTTAAAATGTTTAGGGGCGGCAAAAAGAAAATAGCTAGCAGCGCTAGCAGCATCAGTAACGCCCATGCAGCATTGCCTTCAAAGCCTAAGCAACTGGCAGCAGGTGGGGTCATCGGTATTGCTTCTGCCATCTTTGGCATCGGTGGTGGTAGCTTAACCGTACCTTACCTCACGCGCTACGGTGTGGTGATGCAAAAAGCGGTTGGTACGTCGGCCGCGTGTGGTTTACCCATCGCGATTGCTGGTGCATTGGGGTTTATGTTTTTTGGAATGAAGCAGCAAGTAGATGTGCCCAATACGATTGGTTTTGTTCACGTTTATGCCTTTTTAGGCATTAGTATCATGAGCTTTTTCACTGCAAAGATAGGGGCGAAAGTGGCTCATATATTATCGCCGCAGCTATTGAAAAAATGTTTTGCGGTGTTGTTAACTATCGTCGGGTTCTACTTCCTATATAAAGGACTGGTATAAGTGACTTGCTGTAATTAATTTGAGATTAATGGATGCTGTCAAAGATTTCAGGTGCGGAAGTTGGATTAGTATATCGACCAGCATACTGACTGGCTATATTCTTAAGGTG
>NZ_JBQSVM010000033.1:0-34495 GCF_052376235.1 Psychrobacter sp. AOP7-A1-24
CTGCCATTGCCATAGTTGGTAGTACAAGAGTAGCGCCTACGATTAATGATAAAACATTCTTTTTCATTGTAAAACTCCATGATATATAATTAGATATAGTTAGAAACGTTAACTCATATTTATTCAATAATGGGTCGTTTCTATTTAGGTGTGTCTGTAAATACCGTATGCAAATTATCAACGATGCAGTTTATATTTCAGTAGCAAACTCATTAAAGTTCTAACAGCTTAATGTTTTCTTGTGACGTTATGAAACTGTCACATTCAAAGTTTAGTTAGTATTTGGCCTTTTAGGTTTGCTAAGGTTTTATAAGTAATGAAGGTTAGTTATCTGATTAGGTTTGCCAATAAATAGTTCTATTAGCGACGGTTATACAATAAGACAATTAATATATGGAAATATGAATATTTAGGTGATTAAGATTTTTATCTTGTCTTAGTCAATTGTTATTAATAGTTTTTTAGAAACTATCTATTGATATAATACTGACTTCTTCTATAGGGTTTTACTTCTGTTTTAAAACTAATGCTTGGGTAACTTTCAGATTTTGATATATATATATTTTAATTTGGTATTTTTTATTAAACTAATGTCTGCATCTTGTTTTTTCAGAACACCTATAGAATGGTAGTAGCAATATTAGATTAGTGATTAATATCTTAAAGTATTAAATAATTGGAAAACAGAAACATTATTCACCAAAAAAATACGTTACTTTTCTTTTAATTCCGATTTGAGTTCATAAAGTAGATCCTAAAAAACCGTATCTCGATAACAAGATACGGTCATGAAAATGTTAAGCCTGTATTAGAATCTGCTAGATTAACTATCAATTACCTCAAAGCTAAGGCCAGAATGCGCTTCTAGGCGAGTGATTAGCTTATCACCCATTGCTGAAGCAGGCGTCCAAAATCCACCACCAACGTCCTCTTTACTGATGTCTTGTGCCAAACATAATGCTGCCTGCGAAATCATACGAGAGGTACTGCCATAACCAGGATCTCTGTCGCCTGTCACCTTAACGGTGATGGTGTCATTTTTAGCTGTTTGTCCAAAATGACGAATATCAAAGTAGCCGTTTTCTTGTTCGTCCTTAGAAGGTCCCGAACCTGCCTTTGGTAATACATGCTTGGACAGTAACTCGCGACTTGGTTTAATCATCATCGCAGTAGCAAAACCTAATAAACCTGCGCTCATGGCATAGCTAGACAGTTGCCCTTTGACGCCATCCTGCATCCACATGGCTTCGTCGTATTTGAAGTTGCGACCGTACTCATAGCTGAGCAATTGGTTGGTACGATGGACAATACGCGTATTGATGGTTGCCATAACGAAAGGTGCTAGCCAGCGTTTATGGTTGCTGTCATATACTGGTTTGCTGACATTATCCTGACGCACGTTTGGTACATTGGCATCATCGTTTAACAAATAAGGGTTGGCCACTTGTTTGCGGCGCGATTTATCCTCGCCAGCCTCTTCAAATATTGATGCCATCGATGCAATAGTACCGCCTGAAATACCACCTTTCGCTGCTTTGACACGCATATGAATAACGTTACAGGTTTCGCCGAACTTTTCTTCTGCTTTGGCTTGAGTAAAGTATGCGCCCAAATCTGATGGAATAGAGTCAAAACCGCAAGAGTTGACGATACGGGCACCGCTTTGCTTAGCCGTATCTTGGTACTTGTCCATCATATCTTTGATAAAAATGGCCTCACCAGTAAGGTCGACATAATCAGTACCATTTTCGGCACACGATTTGATCAATGGCTCACCATATTTCAGATACGGTCCTACAGTTGAAATGATGACTTGAGTTTGTTTGGTCATCTTATTAAGACTGGCGGTATCGTTGCTGTTGGCAATAATAATGTCTACCTTGCTCTCAAGTTTGGCCTGTAGCTGATTGAGTTTGTCTTCATCGCGACCTGCGATTGCCCATGATATATTTGAGCCGTCTTTATTCTTATTATTTGACAAAAAATTGGTTAAATAGTGAGCAGTAATCTGACCGACAAAGCTTGTTGCACCATATAGAACGACTGCATAAGGTCGTGTGTCGCTGCCAGTTTTTTGTATAGGGTTTTCATTATCCGTATTGGTATCCATATGTATTGTCCTTAATAGGTTTGAAAATAAGTGGAAATTAAACTATAAACCAAGTCGTTTAATTAGGTTAGGGGTTTATGAGGTCGCTACAGTTTATAGTTTGATGTCTATATCATATACAACATCACGTATAACGTTAGAAATTTAAAATAGTTCTGCACACGGCCAGGAAAGTAGCTTTTAATAAAAGAGCGCTAAATAAAAAAACTTAGTTAAAGAGCATTATATTCAAAAATATAGTTATATCTTAAAAGTATCATCTATTAAATAGAATTTGGTATGAGACATTAACAGTTACTACAAAATTTACATAACCTACCGATATTATTACTAAAATGAACGTTTTTTGAAGATGAACATTGCTAATCTATAAGCGTAAACAGTAATAACTAGCATTAGATAAAAACAAGTTAATAAGTGCTATATAAATTCTAATATCTGTTTTTATAATCAATTAAGGAGAAGGTTATGTTTCGTTGGGCTATTATTTTTGCAGTGATCGCACTACTAGCGAGTTTACTAGGTTTCGGCGGTGTCGCAGGATTATCTGCTAATTTGGCATATATTTTCCTAGCAGTTGCTGTCATCTTATTTATCGTTGCCTTTGTCAGCCGTAAGATGTAAACACGGCTTATATTGATAAATAACTACTATAAAAAAGACCCTCAGTTGAGGGTCTTTTTTGTTTGCTCTAATCAAGATAATCAGTACAGAAGCATATGTTATAGACTTGCCATCATAACCGTTTGGGTTGAATAATATGCTCCATACGTTTGGCTAGACGAATATCCTGACTAGATATACCGCCCGTATCATGATTGGTTAAACGGACTTCTACAATATTATAGGTGTTACGCCATTCAGGATGGTGCTCAAGCGCTTCAGCATGAAATGCCGCTTGATTCATAAAGCTCATAGCTTCGATAAAGTCGCTAAAGTGATAGGTCTTGACGATACTATTGCCGTCACGCTGCCAACCAGCAAGCTCTTCTAGCTGTAGATTGATTTGTTTGTCAGATAAACTACTCATATTAATAACCTTTATTGTTATGTCGAATTGGTTTATTAAAAGTGGTGCTAGGGTATGTTTCCTATGCTACATAAATATCTACATATTTTGTCCTGCTTGGCGCAATATCATTTACGGGGTCTAGTCAATGAATTGACTAACTCCGATTTCATTGCCAGTTAAGTTAAATCCTGATACTCGGGATGCTTACTAATATATGACGCGACAAATGAGCATTGCGGCACAACTTTTTTATTTTGTTCGCGTGCATAATTCAATGCATGCTTAACGAGGGCTGAGCCAACACCGCGTCCACCCAATTGTTGCGGTACGATAGTATGGTCATAGACCAGCTTGTCAGCACTTTCCTGATAGCTGATATAACCAGTCTGACCGTCGATAGATGTCTCAAAGCGTTTCGCTGCTTGATTATGAACAATTTCTAGATTTGGTTTAGATGTTTGATTACTCATTAATGTATTCCTTTTCTTATTATCGAATTCTTATTATGAACTAAATATTTTATTGGTTTTAATACCGCGATTTCAGTATGCAAGCTTGACGATCGACAATCTAGGCATTTACCGTAATAGTTAATAGGAAGACTGTTAGCGTTATCCATGTCTTTTGTACTACCTTATCATGGCAGTATCTGGTTGCAAATCTGAATGTGTCACCATGCATACAATATGGCTTTACGAACGACTGGAGGCAAAAATCGAATCAGACCACCAGTATTTTCTATCGCTGATTCAGTATCTAAATTAGCTTCTAACTTAACCTCTTGATGAGCATCACTGTCAGCATTCTCCGTTGACTGCACGTAGGCTTGCCACTCTTTTTCACTAGGTTTGCTAAAGTGGTAAATACGCCCCAGTACTTGCTTGAGTTGTGTACCAAAGCGCCCTGTATTGTAGGTTAAACTATATTTACGGCATATGTCCTGTACCTGCGGCGCAATCTTTGCATAGTGGCCAGCTGGCATATCAGGAAATATATGGTGCTCAATTTGATGAGATAAATTACCCGTCAAAAGGTGAAACCATTTGCTGCCTTTGATATTGCTAGAGCCAAGGATTTGTCGTACGTACCAGTCGCCTTTACTTTCATTGGCATCGAGATGGGTATAGATATGCGCTTGCTCAGTGAAATGTCCGCAAAAAATTACTGCCCACGTCCATAGATTACGGACAGTGTTGGCCGTCATGTTACCGCTTAGCGTACTAAAGGCGCTACGACGACCTAGTGTCAGCGCTACCACAGACGGTAGGGCAATGTAGTCTTTACCTATTTGTCGTCCGATTTTGGAAAATAGCGCGCGCGATTTTTGCTGCATGATTTTGTGCAAATCAGGAGAGTCAGCATATTCATCGGCACTGATTTGAATGTCATGAAACGCTACTGCCCATTCAAAACCAAATGCCAGTACTGCTGTGCTAAACATATTGTAGCGATCTTCTGGCGTCCAAGGCTGTTCATCAGTCACCCGAATCAAGTGATAGCCTACGTCATGATCACGGCCAACAATATTAGTAAAAGTATGATGTAAATAATTATGAGAGTGTTGCCATAATGGAGCAGGGCAAACAATATCCCAGTCAAACTTTTGGCTATTAAGGTGCGGGTGTTGCATCCAGTCGTATTGACCATGCATGACGTTATGACCCAGCTCCATATTATTCAATATTTTGCTAAAACTAAGTAAAGACGTACCAAGTAGCCAAGTAGCAACCAGACTGCGTTTCGACGGCATACGCCCAGCTGCTGCGAGTAGACCACGGGCGACAATCTCACTATATACGACAGTGGCATATATTCGCTGTATATAGCGTGCATCTTTACTACCTAGCGAGTCCATAACGCTTTTGTACAAGGCGTTGAGCTCTACGGCTAAAGCATCACTCTGAGACTTTGATAAGGGTTTATCAGTCACTGTTGGGTAGCGAGTCCGTGTTGACGTGTCTGGATGATTGCTATCATTGATTGCCTCATCGTTAAGCTGCGAGTAAGGTATTTGCGGCGTTAAAGGTAAAGGCGCATTTTTTGCTAGCCGTGTATCGGACAGTGGCGTCAAGATAGGCACAGCAGATTGTGGCGTAGTAACGGGTGGTAATAAGCGCATAAATAAATCCTTAACCGAAACGGCATGAATAAACAGCACTGCATCCGGTTTGATAAGTTATCTGAGTTTTAGCCCATAAAGTAACGTTTGTCTTTTATGTCACACAGGTTGTCTAGCATATGCCTTCTGTTGAGCCAGTCGTTATATTAAGCCAGTCATTAAATGTCGAGTACCACATCAGTCATGGCAATATTGATGCAAGTCTGAATAGATTCGTAACCGTCATCACTTACTTTTCCTGTTTGAATATTTTTGACCACGCCGCTGATTTTATTACAGCGACATAATTGGCAAATACCTTGCCGGCAACCATGCGCTAGTCGTACATCTGAACTTTCAGCTGCAACCAGTATGGTCGTATTACTGCTGAACTGCCGTTGCCGTGACCGCAAATAAACAGTATGTTCTTCTACAGATACTGTTTTGTCGAATACTTGATTGCTGCCATTATCAACATCAGTCAGAGCAGTGCCAAAATCCTCTACGATAATATTATCGCGCAGCTGTTTGTCTGTAGGTAAAGTGATCTCCGCAGCGGCTTTATATAAGCCAGTTAATAACGCTTGTGAACCGCAAGCAAATATCTGCGTGTCTGCTAGAGATAAATTTAGCGACAGCAGACCCTCTGCACTTAAGTACCTCTTGCCAGCCAAATAGGTAGTCGAGTCTTCAGTATGGATCAGATGATAAGTGAAGTCTGGATATGTATCATTCAACTGTTGCCACTGATGTTCCAGCTTAGGTAAAACATTCCGACTGTAATGCAGTAGCGTCACATGGTGTCCCTTACGCAATGCCTGAGTAATAAGTCCTAGCATGGGCGTGATACCGCTACCGCTGGCAATAAATAGCAAAGAGGTAGGTTTGTTATTATCTAAATTTTCCTTTGCTATTACTGACGTTTGTTCTAAAGTAAAATGACCAAGTGGCAGACTCGTATCAACGACTTGAGCCAGTGGCATCTGCTTGGTTAAATAATTAGATACTAGCCCTTGCGGCTTAATCGCGATAGTTACTGTATTGCGTTGGCCTGTTGTATTGCTATCAGAAGTATCATCGAGCCACCAGAGGGGCTGGTTCGTCAAGCCCACTATTGAGTAGCTACGCTGATGGTAGACTCCATCAATACACACACGCAGATCAAGATACTGACCGCCTTGCCAATCGTTACTTGTCTTAGAAGTTTGCTGCTTGAAGGCTCTATTGGTTTCAAATTGTAGTGCTATCAGATCATTACTTAATGTATAGCGTGCGATTAGGCGTAACTTAGGAGTCGTCAATGACCAAAACGGATGTAAGCGCGATCCGATAAAGTCGACAAACGCACGTTGAACAATTTCAGGGCGATAGCCGTTGGCCATGTTATCAGTACCTTTAGAAATGCTATTAAAGTAAATGTTGTTACAAGTAGAAGAGCACAGCTGATTTTATTAATCCGATACGAAAATAATCTACTTGAACTTGTTAAGTCACACTAACATGCTAACGGCTATTGATTAAATTTGCGAAAGGTTTGATGCTATTTTTTGTGGTCTTTGTAAAACGTTAATGAGTCAAAATGTTAAGTTAGTTCATTAAGATAGGGTTTTCTGGGTTACTTTTCTAAGTAAGTTCTATAGCTAAGAGGTATAGCCTACTGTCAAAAACAGTAAAACAACTGGGAAAACAACCTGTCAGCTTGCAGGGTATGCGTCACAATGCGATAATGACCTATAATTTGTAACCCTGATTTTGAGGTACGGCACGCTTGGCAGCATCGCTGAGTTGCATTTGCTGTTCTCTTCTATGCAGTCTATCGGAGTGTTAATGGCTCAATATATTTACACGATGAACAACGTGTCAAAACTTGTTCCCCCTAAGCGCGAAATTCTAAAAAACATTAACTTATCGTTTTTCCCTGGTGCCAAAATTGGTGTCTTAGGTATTAATGGTTCAGGTAAATCTACCTTGCTACGCATCATGGCAGGCGTGGATACTGAGTTTACTGGTGAAGCACGCGCTCAGGCAGGTACCAAAGTTGGCTACTTGCCACAGGAACCACAGCTAGATGATAGCAAAGACGTTCGTGGTAATGTCGAAGACGGTATGCGTGAAGCACTAGATGCGCTAGCACGTCTAGATGCTATCTATGCTGAATACGCAGAGCCCGATGCAGATTTTGATAAGCTTGCTGAAGAGCAAGGCAAGATGGAAGACATCATCCAATCTTGGGACGCGCACAATTTAAATAACCAGCTAGAAAAAGCAGCCGATGCGCTGCGTCTGCCACCATGGGATGCTGATGTTAGCAAATTATCAGGTGGTGAAAAACGCCGCGTGGCATTGTGCCGTCTACTATTGTCGCGTCCTGATATGCTATTACTTGACGAACCGACCAACCATTTGGACGCCGAGTCTGTTGCATGGCTAGAGCAATTCTTGCAGAACTACAGCGGTACTATCGTTGCCATTACCCATGATCGCTATTTCTTGGATAATGTTGCTCAGTGGATTTTGGAGCTTGACCGAGGCCATGGCTACCCATATGAAGGCAACTATACTGAGTGGCTCGAGCAGAAAAACAATCGTTTAGAACAGCAGAACAAGCAAGAAGAATCATTTGCTAAAGCCTTGAAAAAAGAGCTTGAGTGGATTCGTAAAAATCAAAAAGGCCAACAGGCCAAATCTAAATCTCGTGTACAGCGTTTTGAAGAATTGAACTCAACAGAGTTCCAAAAACGTAATGAGACCTCTGAGATTTATATTCCACCTGGTCCACGTTTGGGTAACAAGGTTATTGAGGTCAATGACATCTCTAAATCATTCGGCGATCGTCTGTTGTATGAAAACCTAAGCTTTAATGTCCCAGCTGGTGCGATCGTTGGTATCGTCGGTCCAAATGGTGCGGGTAAAACCACACTATTTAACATGATTACTGAGCGCGATACGCCAGATACTGGTTCAGTTGATTTAGGTGAAAGTGTTAAAGTGGCTTATGTCGGTCAGGTACGTGATCATTTAGATGACGACAAGACGGTATGGGAAGAAGTCTCTGACGGTCTTGATATTATTACGGTTGGTGATTACACCACGCCAAGCCGTGCCTATATCGGTCGCTTTAACTTCAAGGGCTCAGATCAGCAAAAGCACGTTGGTCAGTTATCAGGTGGTGAGCGTAACCGTCTACAATTAGCGAAAACGCTAAAGCAAGGCGCAAACGTCTTATTACTCGATGAACCATCAAATGATTTGGATATCGAGACTTTACGTGCGCTAGAGGATGCGATTCAAGTATTCCCAGGTACGGTAATGGTCGTATCGCATGATCGCTGGTTCCTTGATCGTATCGCGACTCACATCTTGGCATTTGAAGAAGAAGGTCCAGTGTGGTTTGACGGTAACTACACTGAGTTTGAAGCATATCGTAAAAAGACGATGGGTGATGACGCTACTCCTAAGCGTGCTAAGTATAAGAAGATTACGAACTAATACAGCTTTTTATTATATTGAAACTCAAAAAAAGACCTCTAACGATTAGAGGTCTTTTTTTGTTTAGCTTAAAAATTTAAAGAGTCTGGGTAGTTGTTAAGACTAACGCTTACGTCCGAACTTACGCTGTTTTTTATTACCAATTTCAGTAATGGCGTGAGTAATTTCTTCGTCATCTAAGCTCGCGACGTGCTGCAAGATTTGCATCATATCAGGCGTCAGTACGTACTTAGCATGATGAGCAATGTCGTTGATACGATAGTCAAAGGTCAGTATGCCTGTTTCATCGTCTTTTTGTAGATAGTTAAGACGGGTCAACGCACTAATGAAGCTGGTGAATAATGCACGATCAAAGAAGTCAGGAATGTCATCTGCATAGAGTACAGACAAGCGCTGCCCGAGCAGGTGACATAAATCAACCACTTCGTTTTCAGTTAAATTACCAGAGCCTTGCTGAGCAAGTAGGGCAAGCGTCATAAAGTAACGCTCAAGACTTTGACCAACTGGAGTCGCCAGTACTTGTAGCTGTTGATAATGCTTACTATTAGACTCAGGAACGCTGAGCGTGTCATCACCTAAATCAACGATGAGTCCATTAGACAGTAAGCTATCAACTTTTTTATCAAGCGTCTCAGCTAAGCCGTGAGCAGGGTAATATAAGAATAACTCACCTTGTAAGAATGGATACAACTGTTCAGCGATACTATCTAAGCGACTGCGTTTGATACGACCGTTGCGTGCGACGAGCGCAGACAAGAAAGACAGTAGGATGAAGACATGCAAGATATTATTACGGAAGTAGCTGAGCAATGCCGCTTGCTTTCCTGCGACCTGAATGATATCGCCCAAGATATGCGGCGTGCGCTCAATAAGCTTTAGCTTAATACCATAATCGATGATTTGCTGCGGCGTCATGTCAGTGATAACCGTATCATCTGAGTAAACCAACTGCTGAGCAAGACCTTGATACAACGCGATTTGCTCACGACAAATGTTTTCATCCAATGCCGCTTTTGGTGCGGACAATAACACCAATGACAGCAGCGATACAGGAGTCACTACTGCGGCTTTGTTGATATGCTGCATAACTTTCACGCCGATGTTATCAACCATAGCACTGGTTTTTTCGTCGAGCGGTGAGTCCGTACGATCGGATGGCAGACTATTGGCTGGCACATCGAACTTGGTCATAAAGTCGCTAAGGTGCAATGGTGTACCAAAGCTCAAGTGTACATTACCAAAAATACGCTCGATTTTACGACCAACTTTAAGCAGACCCATTAAAGACTCTGACTCTTTCGGCTTGCCTTTTAGCTCACCGACGTACGTGCCGCCTTCCATGATACGCTCATAACCAATATAAGTCGGAATAAATACCACAGGCTTATTGGTTTGACGTAGCTGGCTGTGTACGGTCATCGCTAGCATGCCCATTTTCGGTGGGAGCAAGCGACCTGAACGTGAGCGACCACCCTCGATAAAGTATTCGATCGGAGTGTTGCGCGTAATAAGCGTATGCATATATTCGCGCAGTACAGCGGTATATAGTGCATTGCCACGGAAGCTACGACGAATATAAAAAGCGACCGCACCGCGTAATAGAGGGCCTAATACAGGTACGTCAAGGTTGTCACCCGCTGCGACATAAGGGATACTTAAGCCGCGTTTATAGATAACATAGGATAGTAACAGGTAGTCCACATGGCTACGATGACAGGGTACATAGATGATTTCGTAATCAGTCGCTAGCTCTCGTACTCGTTCAAAGTGGTGTACTTCTACACCATCATACAACTGTGTCCACAGCCATGTTAAAAAGCGTTCAAATACTCGAATAATAGGATAAGAGTAGTCGTTGACCATCTCATTTGCATAGCCTCTGGCCTGACTACGCGCTTCTCGAACACTAGTCCCCTTTTCTGCCGCTTCCATCTCGATCGCATGCTTGATGGCTGGCGAGTACACCAGTTTGTCTACCAAGTTGCGTCTATCTGATAGATCAGGGCCAAGCATGCTGGCGCGCTGCTTGTCTAAATAAATCGATAATTCTTGCTGTAGCATACGAACCAGTTCACGATTACTATCAGTCGATGAGACTAGCGCGTAATTTGTTGTGTGCGCGGTGTCAGTTTCTGCACCACCGTTAATAGCCACTGTTTCTGTTTCGAGTGACTCCGTTGCCGTCAGATTTACTTTGACGGCATCTGTAGCGACTGTGTCAAAGGTAGCAGGTCCTTCCACATCACCTTGTAGGCTGTCGTTAATAATAGTACGCAAATCTTGCGGTGGATGAAACTGTACGAAAGTATCGCGTCCCATCACCCCAATATTAAATAACTGCTTAGTGATGCTAGGGTCTTGCCAGTTATCAGTGGTTAATAGCTTGAATAACGAATCTTCTTTTTCAGGTGCACGTCCCCATAGAATCGATACCGGTACCAAACGTACCTTTAACTCTGGATATTGCAGTACAGCAGAAACTAGACGAGAAAGGCGAGGGGACAATTGACTGTCTTTGGCACCTGGATGGTTCAAGAATATAATGGCCGCATTCTCTTTAATATTATGAGCGGCATCATTTACCCCGACCAATGCAGGTGGTAAGTTATGCTCTTGCGTCTGTAAATCAATCAGAATACTGTTAGAACGAGAATAGTCCTGTAGTACATAAAACCTTAGTGTTTGGTCATCATGGTCGAACTCAGGCAGCTCACCTAGTAGTTTAGGTTTTACGGCGACATCGAGCATCTGACCTGACAGCTTACGATACAGCTGATTGATCGGTGCATTAGAATAAGTCTTAGTAGCGATTGGATTGCCGTCAGTTTCAGCAGAGCTAGTAGCCGTGTCCGACGCTTTAAAAATCCGTTTTTTCAGGAACTTCGGTATCATAATCAGTATCAAAAATAGTCAAATATGTTGCGCTTATGATGCCATAAAAGCCACCAAAGCGATATATAGTGTCTGTATATACTACCAATATTAATACGGTTTGGTTACGCTGTAGTGAGTGACAGATTATACAAAGTGTCCAAATATTTGAAAGTTAATATCTTTAGCGTAATAATATATTTTTATCATACATGACTCCTAAAGATAGTATCCATTTCTCAATTCCATTTTATTAAGCCTAAAACCTATGACTCCAGCCATCGATCTCGCCAAAAAACATAACCTTGATTACCAAGTACATGAATATACTCATGACAGTAATGCCGCTTCGTTTGGTTTAGAAGCCGCAGAAAAACTTGGCGTAGCAGTAACACAAGTGTTCAAAACTTTAGTGGTAACGACTGATACAGGCGTGCTCGTTGTAGCGATATTACCAGTTGATAAAACGCTCAATTTTAAAAAAATGGCTAAGGCTTTATCATCTAATAAATTACTGTCTTGCAAAAAAGTGCAGATGGCCGATTCCAAACAAGTAGAGCGTAGCACGGGCTATGTGCTGGGTGGTGTTAGTCCGCTGGGTCAAAAAAAGCGGCTAAAAACCGTGATAGATAGCACAGCTCAAGATAAGCCTACAGTCTATGTGAGCGGTGGTCGCCGCGGTCTGGAGATTGAATTGCCGCCTGCACAATTGGCATCCACGCTTGATGCCTGCTTTAGCGATATTACGGATGAATAAAAGATTCTACGGTGGCTGTAATCTGCCTATTATAAATTTGCTATGTCGACAATTTGCTAGCCATAGTTATGAATAACCTACAACGAGTTCGCTTGTATTAAGGACATTTGGTAGCAAGATTGTTGTAGATTGGCCATAGCGATAAGGCGTAGACTTATACTTCCGCGTACCTACTATTTTCTATCTACATTCAAGGACATGCTCATGCCACACCTAACCATTCAAGTGACACCCAACGTCAGTATCGCTCACGAAGAGTCATTGCTCAAATCGCTAAACAAAGTATTGTGGGATAGTGGTCAGTTCAAGCAGCCTGCTGATATCAAAGCACGTATCGTGCCTATTAAGTCATTTCTAGTAGGTGTTGAAGATGATGAGCAGGCCAATGGGTTTATTTATGCCCATCTAAAACTGATGAGCGGACGTGATATGGCCACTCGTAACCAGTTGGCTGAGCTGTTGGTCACTACTATCGAAGAAAAAATAGGCGCAGAGCAGTCAGGGCGTGCATCATTACAGATATGTGTAGAAGTTGAAGAGATAAGTGCGGTCTATCACAAGAAAATGCTTGGTAGTTAACACCGCTGTCCTTTCAAAGGCTACTTTATTCAGCTATAAAGAAGTCAGTCTATAATTAATTAGTAGCATAGCTTTTCCCCAAAACCGATAGTTGCTGTCTATTGTTTTGAATAAGCAAATTTTCAGTTAAGCATAAAAAAGCGCCTAAATAATAGGCGCTTTTTTGTTGATTATCGATGCAGTATTAGTCGGCTTTAGTCTAAGAAAGCAAAGTGATCGATTTCCATAGATGTCATACTTTCGCTTGGTGCGACCATCGATTCTGCGTGACCAGAAGTACGTGGCAATAGCTTATCGAAGTAGAATTCAGCAGTTTGAATTTTTGCTTTATAGAATTCTGGTGCTTCTGTACCACCATTTTCTAGCTTTTCGTAAGCCACTGCTGCCATACGAGCCCAATGATAGCCCATCATCACGTAACCTGAGTACATCAGGAAGTCATCTGACGCTGCTGAGATGATTTCACGGTCTTTACGTGCCATCAGCATCAAGCGTACGGTCAAGGTATTCCACTCAGCACATAGTTTGGTTAGTGCCCAAACGAATTTACGCATGTCTTTATCAAGCGCATACTCACCACACCATTTCATGATGCTAGAGGTGTAATCACGGATGATTTTACCTTTAGACTGCAAGATGACCTTACGACCTAATAGATCAAGCGCCTGTACGCCAGTGGTGCCTTCGTACATCGTTGCGATACGGGCATCACGAGCAATTTGTTCCATACCCCATTCTTTGATGTAACCGTGACCGCCATAGACTTGCTGACCGTGTTTGGCAGCTTCAATACCTAGCTCAGTCAAAAAGCCCTTTAGGATTGGCGTGTAGAAACCTAGCTTGTCGTCCCACTTTTCGAACTCTTCATCATCGCCATTGACGATACCTTGTGCCATTTTGTCGGCATAACGTGCTGAATGATAAATCATTGAGCGACCACCTTCAGCAAAGGCTTTTTGCGTCAGTAGCATACGGCGTACGTCTGCATGATGGATGATAGCATCAGCAACTTTTTCAGGATCTTTAGTACCAGATAGCGTACGCATAGAACGACGCTCTTTAGCATATGGTAGTGCATTCTGGAAAGACAGCTCAGTATGCGCTAGACCTTGGATACCAGTACCGATACGAGCCGTGTTCATAAATGTGAACATGGCTTTTAGGCCTTTGTGTGGTTCGCCAATCAAGTAGCCAGTAGCACCATCAAAGTTCAATACACACGTCGAAGATGCGCTGATGCCCATTTTATGTTCAATTGACCCACAAACTACGGCATTGCGCTCGCCCGCTTCACCTTCAGCGTTCGGCGTGAATTTAGGTACGATAAATAATGAAATACCGCGCGTACCTTCTGGCGCATTTGGTAGGCGTGCTAGAACGATATGGACGATATTATCTGTTAAGTCATGCTCACCACTTGAGATAAAGATTTTGGTACCACTGATCTTATAGGTACCGTCATCTTGTGGAATGGCTTTTGATTTAACTTGACCCAAATCTGTACCACACTGTGGCTCAGTCAGACACATGGTACCTGCCCATGATCCTTCGACCAGCTTAGGTAAATAAAGTGCTTTTTGCTCATCAGTACCGTACTGAAGCAAGGTGTTGATACAACCTGTTGACAGACCTGGATACATCGACCACGACCAGTTAGCAGTACCAATCATTTCAGCCTTAATAAGGTTGATTGACGTTGGCAAATTCATACCACCGAACTCTTCAGGGTATGAGATACCTTGCCAGCCGCCTTCTACAAACTGGTTATATGCTTCTTTAAAACCTTTTGGCGTGGTTACTACGCCATCTTCGAAATGACAGCCTTCTTCGCCACCTGATTGGTAGAGAGGGGCAATGACGTTTTCAGCAAAGTCAGCCATACCTTGTAGAATCATGTCTACGGTTTCAGGATCAGCATTTTCGCCGTTGTCTAAGCTTTTATAATGTGTTTGATAGTCAAAGACATCATTAATCAAAAATTTGATATCACGTAAAGGGGCTTTGTAAGTTAACATAATCGCTCTCTTTGGTTGGTTCGCTATCATAGATTTATGGCGCAATACTTGAGTCACAACTTATGTAAGCGATATTTACTTATTTTAGATGAAGTAGACGTTATATTAGTCATCAAATGGATTATTAATGGACAGCTTCCCAGCGTGTTAGTTATTAGAACGTCTTTAATAGTGGTCAGCTGTTATGATATTGATATGATTATAAATCTTATAAGGCGACAAATATACAACTAATAACTATTATTCATAACTAATTATGTTATTAATTCATTTTAGTTTGTATAGGTAAATTGTATCTGTACTTGAAACTATTGTATAAGGAGTTATGTAGACTCATCCAAATCTAAAGAAAATGGACTTATTAAATAGGAAAAGCCATTTATGAGTACCTTAAAAAAACAACAGCGATCCTCTTGGCTGAGCACATTATTAACTCGTATTAAGTGGTTGATTGATGGTGAGCTGAATCACTTACTGACAGTCAATCGCAGTCAGCGACCATGGCATATGCCAATCATTGCGGCGATTGCTATCAGCTTTCCGGTATTTGTAGGGGCTTATTTTGGTGACTTATCTTCAGGTATCAAAGCCTCGCTAGGCTCGATGATTATCTTGAACCTACCATTTGCAGGCACGCTACCACATCGGCTAGTGACGGTTATGGCTTGGGGGTTTGCGATGATACTCAGCTTTGCACTGGGTCTGATCGCGCAGCTGTTACCATTTTTGCGGCTACCCGTATTTATGTTGATTGGTATTAGCGTAGTGATGTTAGGTCGTTACTATCGGCAACCGCCCCCAGCAGGACTGTTTGTGTTGATGGCAGGTGCGATTGCGCTATTTATCCCTGTACCGATTGATCAAGTGCTCTCAGCGATAGGGCTTGTGATATTAGGTAGCGGCTCGTCTATGTTGTTAGCGTTGCTATACAGTTTGTTTTTATTGGCGACGCGTCCAGTGGCTTCCGTACCTGTTTATGATTATCAGCCTGATATGATTAGCGACAGTCTTATCGTGGTAAGTTTCGTTAGTTTGGCGTTGGTTGTCGCTGTTCTGTTAGCGCTGCCTTATCCATATTGGGCAGCGATGAGCTGCTTTATTATCATTCAAGGTATGCAGCTACGAACCATGTGGATCAAACAGTTGCATCGATTATTGGGTACACTAGCTGGCATGATAGTGGCAAGTTGGATGCTGTCTTGGGGGCTCTCGGTATGGGGTATCGCTATCGCGATACTATGTATGATGTTTTTGATTGAATCATTTGTCGATCGGCATTATGGACTGGCGGTGATATTTATTACGCCATTGACCATATTTATCGCTGAGTATGGTAGTACGATGTCGGTGCCACCAGTCGCTAGTGACGTTATCCAAGCGCGTATGATTGATACGGCGCTTGGCTGTGTGATTGGATTGAGCGGTGGTCTGGCGATACACTCTACACGATTGCGTGAACCGCTGCGCCGTTTTGAAAATTGGCTATTACTGCGTTTTAGTTAATAGCGTATATATCCTCAAAGATTTCTCTTTGATTAACTGTTTTCATTTAGTGCTGTTGTTACTTGTGCAACATCGATAGTATTCCCAGTCCAACGCTCAAAGCTTAAAGCCGCTTGCCCAATCAGCATACCGTAGCCTTCAGAGGTCTGTGCGCCGCGAGCGGCAAAATGCTGTAAGAACGGTAGCGGACGACCATACATCATGTCATACGCGTACTGACAGTTTAGAGCATCATCTAGCGGCAACGTATCACCTGATAAACCAATAGAGGTGGCATTGATGATAATATCAAAAGAGCCGTTTAGTTCATTGGTCGCGCAAACCTCGATATGTTGTTCATCGATTACTGAGCTTGCCGCACTTAGCTCATCTACCAAATCGGCCGCCTTAGACACGGTGCGATTGGCAATCGTGAGAGAGGCAATACCTGATTCAAATAATGGTAATATTACGCCACGCGCTGCACCACCTGCACCTATTAGCGCCACACGAGCGTTGGTCAAAGGCCAATCCATACTCGTCATGTGATTGATAAGTCCTTGCCCATCCGTATTATCACCATAGAGTGCTTCAGTAATTGGCGCGCCGTTTTCTAATAGTGTTTTGTTCAACAACAACGTATTGACCGCGCCTGCCGTTTTGGCATGTTCTGATAATCCACCACGCGCCGCACAGCAATCATAAGCGACTTGTTTAAAAGGAACTGTCACATTGGCACCCACACCGCCACCGCAAAAGAATGCTTCAACAACAGCCGTAAAACTGGCGGCATCATTAGGGCAGTACTGACGCTGATAGCTAATATCAATCCCCGCTTGTATAGCAAACTGCTTATGAATCTCAGGAGATTTACTATGAGCGATTGGATTGCCAATAACGATAAAGTGTTGGGTCATAAATAGTCCGCTGGCTAAAGAATAATAATACTATAAAAGGAGCAATGAGTGACGCTCAGTCATCATAAGGGATAATGCTATGATTGACAAATCAAGTGGCTACAACCAATCCATTATGAAATATTGGTAGCATTTGTTAGAGGTTGACTGGTCATTTTTGAAAATAGATTGTGAGATTAAAATAGTTTTAAGTAAGTAGCGTAAAAATAGCTTTTTATTTTCTATTCAAAAAAAAAGACAGTTTTGGTACGTTATATATTTAACAAATCTGTACTCGCGGCGAGTGCTCCGCGTAACGTAAAAGGTAGTCAAGTACTGAGCAGTTGGGTAAACTATAAAATATGGAAACTTATATCAATATGCTGTAATGACTGCTAGATTATAATATTTATAAAATATGCTCTATATTGAAAATTATTCGTTATCGGCGGCGTTCTTGCCAGCTCGTTAATACTATTTTGAGATTAATCTAAAAATGTGAGTAAACTATTCATGTGGAACCCTAACCTACAAACCCTTCTAGTCGGTACGATAATGGCAGTTGGTATGACGCTCAGTGGCTGTGACAGTACTGAAGACGATGCGCAAAATCCAGATGCTGAGACCAGTGAGCAAGCAACAACGAATGAGCCAATACAGGACAGTGCAAACAATCCTGATCTAGATGATGCTACTGTTCCACAAGGTACGCCAGTGAAGTATGATATCGCAGCATGGGGAACTGGTGAGGTAGAGTCGCTCGCTGTAGATGAGTTAGATAGTATAAAATCCGGGTTTGGCGAAGTGGTGAGCACTGACGAAAACAGCCTAGACTATGCCAGTAACCCAGCGGCTAAATATCGCTTTATGAAAACGGACGCACCGTATTTAGATATTATCGACTCTGAAAAATACCTAGAACTGGGCTGGTACTATGCCAACCCTACTGACACAGACAAAGAAAAAGAGCTGAGCCAAAACCACGCCAAAAAAGCCTATCAGCTATCGCGTCAACTGATGGGCGATGATGGCGGTAAAATGGTTGCCGATATGCTCAATAGTCAAATCATCAAAAATAGAATGGTTGGTGGACAAAAAATAGAGCTAGCAAAATGTGAGTTTTATAGCTGCATGCTGGTTATTAATAAAGCCGCCGCTCAAACAGACAATAGTTAAATCATGACCGATACGACGTCAGTACCAAACGGTTGGGTATGTCTGTACCCACAAGACAGTAGTTTGACCGAAAACAATAGTGTGAGCGAAGATAATAGGGCAATCGACCAAACGGTAACGACGTCTCTGGATAATCGTGGACTGGCATATGCTGACGGTTTTTTTACTACGATGGGTGTCATCGATGGGTCGATACTGTGGTCAGATTATCATTATCAGCGGCTAGTCTCTCATGCTGAAGCTTTGCAGCTAAATATAAACAGCAAAAAGCTACTAACGGTACTGCAACTGTATGCCCAACAGTTAGAGCAAGGTATGCTAAAGCTAGTAGTAACTCGCGCTGCGCAGGATGTGCGCGGTTATGGTTATACACCTAGTACAAGTGGTAGCAATTGTGAGATATGGCTAAAGGCTACTGCAATAAGAGTCTCTACTGCGCTCCAACTGTCCTTACCTGATGGGAGCTTGGTACCCATACAACCTAACGCTTCAGCGATATGTTTGTCTTCTCAGATTGCTTGCTTACCACCATCGCTGGCAGGTCTTAAAAGCCTTAACCGCTTAGACAATGTTCTCGCGAGTGGTGAGCTACAGCAGATAAAATCTGAGCCATTGGCTACTCAACTTGCTTCAACGCTTAGTGAAGGGCTACTGCGCGATATGAGCGGGCAGTGGGTCGAGGGTACGATGAGTAACGTATTTTATCAATTGGCAGAAGCACCACTATCAGAATCCAAAACTACCTCTAGTATTCATAAAGATGATGAAAACTACCTAACCATTGGCCAGTGGTACACCCCTTCTATGGCTCAATCGGGCGTCGCTGGCGTTATGCGTCAGGTAATTATAAATGCACTATCCACGACACAATATCCAGTCATAATCAGGTCGCTACAAAATGAGGATTTACCTGAACTAACGCAGCTTTTCTTTTGCAATGCACTGCGCGGTATCATGCCAATGAGCAGTCTGACGTTATTGTCAGGTGATGTTGTAGATCTTAAATCCGTTTAGCTGTTATTGAAAAACAACAAATTTGGTATCAATAAAATCATCTGGATATAAAACCACTTGCTCATTTCTATACATTTCTTGCGCTTTCAAAAGCGCACTTTGCTCATCTTCTGCGACAACTTCCACGGTAGTGCTTAGCGTTTCGACAATTTCAATTTGAAAGGTTTGTGCTGATTTCTCATTTCTTTCTATTATATTCACGCTCGGTTCTCACATATCACTTCAGTCATTTATACCAACTAGATTAGCAAAAGCCCTCAAAAGAAGTGATCATCTTTTGTTGCGCAGACTTGTGCCATACAGCAAATCGATCAATGACCCTTTTTCAATAGAAAGGGTTAAAAGGACAATATCGAATGTGTTTAATATATGAAGAAGTGAGGGTTCCAATAAAAATCAGACATTTGATGGTGTTCGATGAAATTCGTAGATTAGCCAAAGTTAAGCCTAATGAAATCGTGCATTTGTCGCCTTATACTCAATTGGCTTTTGGTGTCATATATTCAAAAGACCTTAAAAGGTTTGTCGCTTTTGGAGGTATGTTTGAGTATGCGCATACGCGAGAAGAAGTCATTGAGCAGGGTATCGATGTTATTCCTAATGATGAATTGGCAATGTGTGCCTTGACGGTTAAGCTCATTCCTTTTACCAAACCTGCACGCAACTCGGTACAGCTGTTATGGCAGTGGAATCGCTATGTGCGTAATCGATTGCATGCTTATATCGACTATCGTGAAGAGCATTTTTTCAAAATCAATGATGAAATTGATTGGGAGTATCCAGCACATAAGTTTCATCAGCGTCTTGTGGCTACTGCGCGATTACCATTATGGATGATAGAAATGAGCTGATTGCCGATGTGTACCGTGACAAAAAAGGACAGCCAAGATCTAAGTATTATAATGAGAGGCGACTAATATAACTTTCGATAATGACCACGGCTCACAAATTCAATGATGCCTTTATCTCGTAATACTTGTAACTGTTGGCGAATTTTATCTTTCACATGGTTGTTGTCAGGATGTTTGAGCTGTAACTCGTCAGCAAAAGCATAAACTTGCTTTAGTGAAAAATGAGTATCGAGTCTATCGATACATTGCCAGACATCGAGTGTCCAGCCACGTGAAGCCATAGATTGCTTGCGTAAAAATAAAGTCTTTTGGAACTGTTGGGTAACATTTTCACGCGGTATAACTTGTTGGTTTTTGACCAAAAACACTTTGCCCGATTCGGGTACTTGGCGTAAGTCAATATTGCAACCAACCCAACCTGCTCGTTTGGCAGTCACTGATAACGGCTTACGCTTAACAATAATATCAGGCGTAAAGAAATGCTTGGGAATAATCAGAAAATTATTGACGGTGTATTCTTTTGAGTAGGTTAAAAAGAAGAAACTGGGATTATCCTTACTATTGATACGCTCAATCATCGTCTTATAAGCGCCATCATTGACAATATTGCTTAACTTGGCTTTTTTACTTTTTAGCTCATATTGCTCATCACAATTTTCGCAATAAAAATCAGCGACAGGTTTATTGTTAGCAAACTCAGCTAGCGATTGGGCGTTACAATTGGTGCAGTAACTATTTTCTTTTACCCACGCTTCACTGAGTACGCGAACTTTTTGAGATTCAGAATGATAGTTTTTGGCAAGACTTTGATTAAAATGTAGGTTCATAAGATTTTTTCACTATTAATAGATAAGCTGAGAATACTGTAAAAAATGCCTAAGTATTAAGCCATGTAAACTATTATCAATAGCAAGATAATTCATAAGCTAAGCAAATACCATTGAAAATCGCACGGTTCAGTGCTAAATTCTAGCAAACATCTGCCTCGCGAGTTGCCATGAGCAAGCACACACCCAATATACCACCTGAACGTCCCAATGAGACGCCGTCGAACAAGCAAGATGGCACAGTCGAGGAGCGTGTCGATACCACGCTACCGGACGATCAAACTGTGGTAGATGGGGTAGAGGACACACCGACAACGCCAGCAACCAATGTATCGCTCATCAGTGGCGACAGTAAACCGCGTCAATATAAAGTCAATAACCCATCGTTTTTTATGCAGCGCGGCTATCAAGTACTGCTGGTGTTAGGGCTTATTGCTGCATTTTTCTTGATCATGGTTTATCAGACGTTGTTTGGTCGTATCGAGCAGCCGCAGCAAATGGTGACGATTGAGCCAGGTCAGACTTATTATGGACTACTACCGCAGTGGCAGCAGATTCCACTGTTTTCGGCAGGTGTAGCCAAACTATATATCAAATCGCAAGTTGATGCGCCATTGCATGCTGGGACGTATCAATTACCTGAAAATCCGACTATCGCTGAGGCACTACAAATACTAGGTCAAGGCGCAAAAATGGCCATGGTCAAAGTACAAATCATCGAAGGCAAGACCTCTAAAGACCTTTACCAAGCGCTGCGTGATAATGACAAAATCGAAAAAGAAGTCCTGACCACAGATAGTGATAATGGCAGTATCGCCCAAGCATTAGATTTGACGGGTATATTGCCAGACAGCGTGACTAATAGTAGCGACCCGATTGTTAACTATAATCTTGAAGGTTGGTTCGCGCCTAATACCTATTATTATGGTGAAGGAACCAGTGATAAAAAAGTACTGACTGACTTGTATAAGCGTCAGCAGCAGGTATTGACTAGTGCATGGGAAAATCGGGCACCGAATCTGCCTTACAAGAGTCCGTATGAAGCGTTAGTCATGGCATCTATCATTGAAAAGGAGACCGCCGTTGCTGATGAACGTCCTTTAGTCTCTGCCGTATTTAGAAATCGCTTGAATAAAAATATGCGTATGCAGACGGACCCGACCATTATCTATGGTATGGGCAGTCGTTATGATGGCAATATCCGCCGCAAAGACATCAACGAAAAGACGTCTTATAACACCTACCAAATTGATGGTTTACCGCCAACTCCAATTGCGCTACCATCAGCGGCCTCTATCGAAGCGACCTTACATCCTGCCGATAGTGAAGCGTTGTATTTTGTGGCAACGGGCACTGGCGGGCACAAATTCACCAATAGCTTGGCTGAACACAATCAAGCGGTAAAAGAATATCTCAGTGTCATGCGTGAGAAAAAATCTCAAACGCCATCGCAGTAATATTCCTTTTTAAAACTCTTATAAAACTTATCGTTTATTGAGTGCTACAAAATAGATGTAGCGCTCACCAATGACATAAGGTCATATCATGTCAGTATCTATGCATACCAGCGCAATACCGTCACATAGCAGCACACCATTATCGAATCTACCTGAATCAAACGCTTTAAATACAGCATCTACTTTAGGACGCTTTGTTAGTTTTGAGGGGACTGAAGGCGTAGGAAAAACCACCGCGATTGAACAGCTGTGCTTGCGGTTAGAAGCTAATGGTATTCCATATCTGCGTACTCGTGAGCCGGGTGGTAGCCCATTTGCTGAGCAGTTGCGTGACATATTATTAGATCCAGCGACTGATATCGAAGACGATACCGAGCTGTTACTATTGTTTGCGGCGCGCTGTGATCATATGCAGCAGGTTATCTTACCAGCACTCCAAAATGGTACGTGGGTGATATGTGACAGGTTCACCGACTCTACTATTGCGTATCAAGGGTTTGGGCGTGCCTATGGCGACGAGTTGGTACGCGGCAAAATCGACATGCTTATTAAACAATTTGTGACGCAGCTTCCTGAGTTGACACTATGGCTAGATTTGCCAGTAGCAGAAGGTATGCAGCGTGCCAATAAGCGCAGTGCGGCAGATCGTTTTGAGCAGCAGGCTACGGAATTCTTTACTTGGGTGCATACTGGCTTTAGTCAGCTTGCGAGAGAGTATCCCGAGCGCATACAGCGTATTGATGCGTCGGGCAGTACAGATGATGTAAGTGCGCGTATATGGCAGACCGTTATGAACAAATTCGATATTAAATAATTAAATTTCGCCAAGTAGATTTATAAGGCAGGTAGATGTATCGATAATTAGTTAGACAGCCAGCTAGTACAAACAAAAAGCCCCAGCAATATGCTGGGGCTTTTTTTTGAGACAAATTATGCATCTTTAAGTTAATAAAGCAGATAACACCGCAGACTATTTGTCGTTTGGTTTGTCTACTTTCACATCCTCAATAGTAGCGATAGAGGTGTCGCTATCCTGACCTGAGTCAGGTAGACGGTTTGGGTCAAGCGATCCTTTTTTGTTTTTAGGTGCACTACCATTTCCATTACTGTTTGTGGAGGTTTTGGTTTTCGAAGTCGCTGTCGAGTTTGCAGACATGACGCCTTTGTTATCCATATTAGTAGCAGACATTTTTGGTGTTTCTACTGACTCACTTTTCTCTGTGGCAGTACTAGAAGTTGACTTGGTCTCGGTGCTACTGCTTTGGGTCTTTGATGATTGATTAGCAGTATTTTGCTTATCATCGTTATCACTATCTGCCGAAGGCTCTGAGACTGCTGTCTGATTGATATCAGGGCTAGGCTCTTGCTCTTTGCGCTTGTCAGGAGCTTTTGAGTTAGACTCAAAGTTAGCGTCAGCTGCCATGCGAGCCTGCTCTTGCTTAGGCGTTACATCGACTGGCTTTGGCTGTACTTCATCGTCTATCACTAGTGATATAAGCTTACGGTCACGAGGAACGGTACCGTCAAATTTATCTGTAATGACATGCAGTTTGCCTTCTTTGTCCACCGTATACAGCGGTACGAATTGCTTATTGTCCGCTTTGTACTGCTCAAAGCTATAGCTATCCGTGATGTTGGTGATTTTAATTCGAGCTTTTTTAGACAGCATACTGGCAAGCTTGGTATAGGTCGCATCTTTGCCAAACAACCACTGTGAATGGAAGTTCGATTGCTTATCATCACGCTCGCTTTTGACTTTTTCGTCACTGAATTTAAGACGGTACAGCTTACGCTCACCAAATTCATGACGATAATGAATCTCGGACAACGTGTTCATTTCTTTGTCCATACTCATCGCAAACAGACGACCAATACCGATCAGATCCAGATGATGATCTGCGTGATCAGAGATGGGATTACCAAAATAAGTACGCAGACCGCTCATGCGTGCGCGTGCAATATTGGTGTAGTTATTGTGCGCAACGATGACGTCGAAGCCCTGATCTTTGAGAGAAGTAGCAATCAGTAGCGCAATTGGGTTTGAACCAACGATAAGGATACCGTTGGTCTCAGGTTCACGTACGCCAAGTAAATTACCGACGAGCTTTGCACCCAAGCCTTGAATCATAACCGTACCGATGATGACCATAAATACCAGAGGTACAAGCAGCTCAACGCCTTGGATATCATACTCTTGCAAACGAATCGCAAACAGTGACGAGATAGCAGCAGCGACGATACCACGTGGGCCAATCCAGCTAATCATCAGCTTTTCATTGGTCTTAAGGTTGGAACCGATAGCAGATGCCCAAACCGATAATGGACGTGCCACAAACATCACGATAGCGAGTAGTACTAGTCCTGCGAAGCCAACGCTGAGCAAGCTTGCTAGTTCGACACGTGCCGCTAGAATAATGAACAGTACTGAAATCAGCAAAATGGTCAACGACTCATTGAACTCTAAAATCGTCTCACGTGGGAATTTTGGCCAGTTCGCTAACGCCACGCCCAATACTGTAACAGTCAATAGCCCTGACTCATGCTCTAGATGATTCGATATCGAAAATAAAACCAGTACAAATGCTAAGGTAAAGACATTACGCAAAAACTCAGGAATCATATGGCGACGCATAAGAAACGCAAGTAGCCAAGCGCCCGCCATACCCATTGCAGTCGCCAATACAACAATCTTAGCAAATAGTAGAATGCTACTGGCTTCGCCGCCTGAGATAATGTACTCATAGACCAATACCACAGCGATAGCGCCGATCGGATCAATGATAATACCTTCCCATTTCAAGATGTTGGAAATGGTTTTGTTAGGGCGTACACTACGCAGCAGTGGCATAATCACTGTTGGCCCAGTCACACAAACCAGTGCACCAAAGAGCAGAGCAATCAGCGGATCGACATCGAATAGTAAATAAGTCGATAGTGCCACGATAGCGATAGTAATCAGTACACCGACTGATACCAACATCTGTACCACGGTACCATGTTGCTTAATCTCATCGAACTCTAGCGTTAACGAGCCTTCAAATAGGATAATCGCTACGCCCAAAGAGATGAAAGGAAACATCAACTCGCCCAATACTAAATCTGGGTCAAATACACCCAGCACTGGGCCGACGATAATACCAATCAGTAATAAAAATAAAATGGATGGTTGCTTTAAATACCAAGCCAACCATTGGGCGGCAATGCCGATCCCAACCACGCCGGATAGCAAAAGGGCGGTATCCATAAATTAATCCTTTTATAATCTTGTCATATTTTATATCTATCGATAGCGGTTATAAGATAGTCGCTATCGTGTATGTAGCTATAAGTTGTCATTCGTTTCTATTGTAGCTAGGCCATCGCATGGATGGCCATCGTGAAATCACAGCATAAGCTAGATATGATATAACTACGATAAAGTAGTAAAGACAAAAGCGCTTCTAGATAAATAACGATATTCTAGAAATGCAAAAGATGGAAAACAAGAGTGATGATAGCCTCTTTATAATTCTGTAATAGACAGCCTTATAAAGAGGCTAACTTTTGTTTGTTTAGTAAAATATTTGGTTTGACATCATACCATGATTTTATTTCAAGCTGATGTAAGCCGTATCTGCTAAAAAGCTATCTTGCAGCCATAAAAATGTATAAGACCTATATAAAATAACGCAGCCTTGAGCTATCCTGCACTATGTAAAAATTCTTAGCGCAATGATTTAAGTTTTTATTTATCATACAGTAGCTGCATTGGGCGTGCACGTCGCGCACAGGGTAATATTGTTAGCACCATAAAATGGCATATACTGATCGCTGACAATCATAATGTGGCTGTGGACAACAGCGATTAATCAGATGGAGGACAAAATGCCTATCAATATGTTCAAAGAACAGACCACCGCCAATATGCAGCGCTGGTTACAACGTAGTGCGCTAGCACTTGCTGTTAGTACAGCGATGTTCGCCAGTATTAATGTCACGACGATAAACAGTGCTCAGGCTGCAGTCACTACGGCTGACTTCTCTAGTTTGGTGCAACAGGTCACGCCAGCAGTCGCACGCGTTAATGTCACCAAAACGATTAGTGAAGCTGAGCTTGCTAAGGCTCAAACTGCTGAAGTATTGCGTCAATTCTTTGGTGATCGACTGCGTATTCCAGATCGAGTCGCGACGCCAGCGATTGAACATGCTTATGGTACGGCTTTTTTTATTACCTCTAATGGTTACATGCTAACCAATCATCATGTTATCGCAGGTGCTGACAAAATAACTGTGACGCTCAATGATAGAACCGAGCTTGATGCAACTTTGGTTGGTAGTGACGAGCGCTCAGATGTGGCTGTACTAAAAGTTGAGGGCAATCAATTTCCTGCCTTGCCTATTGGCGACTCAAGTGGTCTAAAAGTAGGGGAGCCAGTATTAGCAATCGGTTCGCCATTTGGTTTTGACTATTCAGCTTCTGCTGGCATTGTCAGTGCCAAGTCGCGTAGCTTTTCGCGTGAGACCAGTGTGCCGTTTATCCAGACAGATGTAGCACTAAACCCTGGTAACTCTGGCGGGCCACTATTTAACCAGCGCGGCGAAGTAATTGGTATTAATTCGCGCATTTTTAGTGGTACTGGCGGTTACATGGGACTGTCATTCTCGATTCCTATTGATGCTGCCATGGACATTTATGAGCAGCTAAAGAACAATGGTGAAGTGGCGCGTGCATATCTAGGGGTTTACCCACAAGATATCGATCGCAATTTGGCTGAAGCTTACAATTTAGAACGCCCTCAAGGTGCCTTACTGACTCGTGTATTACCGGATTCGCCAGCACAAAAATCAGGCCTCAAATCTGGTGATATCATTTTGCAATACAATGATGTAGAAATCATGGAAGCATCCGATTTGCTGAACTTGCTTAATCGAGCGCGTCCAAGCGATCCCTTCCGTGCACGGATTCAGCGTAACGGTAAGCAGATGATGATTAGCGGTAAGCTTGCTTATGCGCCTAATGATGTAAGAGCACAGAGTGGTGATGAGCAAAATGATGATGTACAGTTGGGCCTGCGTTTACGCGAGTTGACGGCAGATGAACAAGCAGAAATCGCTGTGGATAATAAAACAGGCATATTGGTTACTACAGTGGATCCTACTGGGTTAGCTGCACGCTCAGGTATTCTGGCAGGCGATGTTATTACTAATTTTCATCAAAAGCCGATCGAAACAGTGGCAGACTTTTCAGGTGCTATCTCTTCTCTTCCTAAAAAAGGCGTGGTCACTATAGAAGTTATACGTCAAGGCATTCCTGCTATTATTGGTTTACGTATTGAGTAGGTGCCATGATTGAAGCGTGACTGTTAATGTTGCTAATTATTTGGCTTAGAATATGGTTAGGCATATAAAGGCAGCGCGCACGTCAATAATTGTGCTTGTCTATCATGGAGGTCGACCTCTATAATGTTTGGTTTTTTATCAAACAGCTAAGAGTGCGACCTCAATAGCAATCCATTCGTTAAGTGAGTTATTGATCAATCAATACGCTCTAAGGTGGCCCGAGTCGCTTAGTAGGCTCGTACCATTATGCAACCGCTAGGTAATTATGACTGACCCCGCTCTACATACGCTTATTACAACGACGTCAGCAGGATTGCTAGCGTACATTGCACTGTGGTCAGGGCTACAAACGTTTAATGCCAATCCTACCAATCGTTTTATGCGTATTTGGGTAAAGCTAGCATTGTATTATGCCGCTTACACAATGCCTGTTTGGGCGGTATTGCTTATCATAGTTTGGTCACAGGACCTTATGCCGATATTGGCACAGCTGTCTCTACTTGCCGTACTGATGGCAATACTGATGATGGGTTTATACTTTTATACTGTCATTGTGCAACCCAACCGTTTACGATTAGAACAGCATTCTATTGATTTAGATTTGTCTACACCGCTCAAAGTTGCAGTACTGGCAGACTTACGCATAGGAATATATGGCGGTAAGCCGCGTCATATTCGCAAGCTGGTCTCTACTATCAATGCCTTGTCAGCAGATGCCGTACTGATTACTGGCGACTGGCTATACTATCCAAGCGCAGATTTAGTAGGTCAGTTAATGCTGTTCAAAGGGGTTAATAAACCTGTTTACACAGTCATGAGTACCTCGGACTTGTGTTATCAGTCTATGAATACGACCAAACAAGGTCAGCCACTATTAGAGGATACATTGGCCAGTACTTTTGACGTACTCGATATCAAATATATCGGTCAGCAATGTACACCGTTGCCACTCAGATGTACGAGAGTGACAAATGAGCAGTCAGTCACCAGTCAACCAAATTCTAAAAGCAATAAGTCAGATAATATTGAGCAAGACAACTCAAAGATAAACTCACTAGTAGCGGTACTTTGTGGCTGGCAAGATATGCCTAAGAAGCCCACAGATATCGTCACGTCAGAGGCGACTGATAAAGCAGTGCTTGGAACAGAAATTGCCAATGCCACCAGTCCCGTTATTATCTTGGCTTCACGGTTTGATAGTATCAGTGACCTGCCAAAATCTTTACAGCCACGTCCTTTATTAATAACTGGCGCTGCAAAGGCTATTCAAAAAAATATATTGCTGGCTCAAAAGCAGAATGATATTCGACGTAGTAGTAAGCAATCGGTGTTGTTCTATAACAGTCGTATGGGCAAGCAGCGCGGTTTGTACCAACATGCAAATGCACAGATATTTGTCAGTAGCGGCATCGGTACGAGAGGGTTGCCTTTTCGATTCTATCGACCTACTATCGATGTGTTGACGATTCGTTAATATTACATAAGAGACTTATCAGCGCACATTGATTACGCTAAACTGCTTCTTTAGTAGTACGATTGTTTATTTTCAGGGTTTTTGGCCGAGTTTTATATATTTCAGCAAAAAATAATACGCGTTTTTTTGGTATTAAATTTATGTATTGACTGCCAATTGATTGATAGCGGTCAAATCAAAATATGCTACACTAACGAGCACTCTTATTATTGTATTTCTATCGGTTGGTAAGTACGCCCATTACTTTTGGTAGCGTGCCATCACGATATTGATTTGTATATATAATGATTTATGTTACAAACGCTATTATAGCAAATAGAGACACAGCATTAACATCAAGCAAGTCATGCCATCAGCGTTGTTCAACACATATAAAGCAATGGCCACTTGCAAACGACCTATCATGTGACAGCTTTAATAAAAGCTAGGATAATACAGTAAGGCACGGTTATGAGCACAGCATACGACGAGATAAAAACCCGACTACAAGGCTCAATGGTAGCTTTGGTAACGCCCATGCACCCTGACGGCACGGTCGATTATAAACGTCTCGCAGATCTCATAGATTGGCAGATTGAACAGGGTACGCATTGCCTTGTGGCTGTTGGTACTACTGGTGAATCAGCGACCCTATCTATGCAAGAGCATAGCGATGTCATTCGCTATTTTGTTCAGCATGTCAAAGGTCGTGTACCAGTCATCGCTGGCACCGGTGCCAACAACACGATGGAAGCCATCAAGTTGACTCAGGATGCTGCCGATGCAGGTGCAGACTGTGCACTGCTCGTTGCTCCCTACTACAATAAGCCGCCACAAGAAGGTTTGTTCCAACATTATCAAGCCATTGCTAAAGCCGTAAATATACCGCAAATGCTGTATAACGTGCCTGGACGTACAGTGGTTGATATCGCTCAAGAAACGGTTGAGCGTCTGTGTGATATCGATAATATCGTTGCTATCAAAGATGCGACAGGATCTGTCGGTCGCGGTGAGCAATTGATTAAAGCTGTTGGCGATAGAATGGTTGTGTTGTCTGGTGACGACGGCACTGCGTTTGATCTAATGAAAGTAGGTGGCAAAGGCAATATTTCAGTCACTGCTAACGTAGCGCCAAAAGCCATGAGCGAGACTTTCGCTGCGGGCTTGCGTGGTGATTTTGAAACGGCTGGTAAAATCCATGACGTGGTCAAACATCTGCACCGTGACCTGTTTATCGAGTCAAGTCCTATTCCAGCAAAGTATGCGCTGCATAAAATGGGCATTATCGATAAAGGTATTCGCTTACCATTGGTTTGGCTCGCGGAGCAGCATCATGCGACGATTGATGAAGCTTTGATTCGAGCAAATATACGATAAACTGATCTTCAGTGACTTGAGGTTTGTTGCTAGTTTAATGACCATCATTCGACTAGCAGCAGGTCAACTTATCAGGACAAGTCAATCGCTTAAATAAGCAATAACTGCTAATTCAGAGAGACAACATGATGACAGTATCATCAACGACAAAATTATTTCCAGCCATGCTGACCTTGGTTTTGGGTAGCACTTTGGTATTGAGTGGCTGTCAAGCGACTAAAAACTTGCTTGGTAAGCGTGACAACGGTAGCTTAGATTATCAACAAAGTGAAAAGCTTGCACCGATAGAGCTACCTGCCGCCCAAGAAACGGCACCTTTCGTGCCTTTGTATTCAACACCGAATGCTGGGGCAAACACGCTCAAACTACAAAATGAATCTGGCAATCAGTATCAGCTGCCAAAACCTCAGCGTGCTGTTAGCAACACTTCTAACTAAACTTACTCCCTTATCTATATCGCTGACTTTTGCGTTTTTTATCATAGCCGCAAACCATGTATCTTACATCAGTCAGCGGTAGCTGCGCGTTTTTACCACATAAGCTTGAACGAACAGGAACCCCCATAATGCAAAAGCAACAACTGCTGTATAAAGGTAAAGCCAAATCTGTCTATGAAACAGAGGATAGTGATCTTCTGATTTTGCACTTCCGTGATGATACCTCAGCGCTTGATGGTAAGCGTATCGAACAACTGGCACGTAAAGGTGTGGTTAATAACCGCTTTAATGCTTTTATCATGCAAAAATTGTCTGATGCTGGTATCGAAACACATTTCGAGAAGCAATTGTCTGACGATGAAGTATTGGTTAAACGCTTGGATATGATTCCCGTAGAGTGTGTGGTGCGTAACTTTGCAGCTGGTAGCTTGGTACGTCGTTTAGGCTTAGAAGAAGGTCAGGAACTGACGCCGCCAACTTATGAGCTTTTTTATAAAGATGATGCGCTAGGTGATCCGATGGTTAATGAATCACTTTCTGTCTCTCTTGATTGGGCGACCAAAGAGCAGTTGGCAAAGATGGAAGAGCTAACTTATCAAGTCAATGATGTATTAAAAGCATTGTTTGATGCAGGTGATTTAATTTTAGTTGATTTTAAACTAGAGTTTGGCGTATTCCATGACCGTATCGTATTAGGTGACGAGTTCTCACCAGATGGCTGCCGTATATGGGATAAGAACACTAAGAAGAAACTTGATAAAGACCGTTTCCGTCAGTCATTAGGTGATGTGATTGAAGCTTATGAAGAAGTCGCTGACCGTATTGGTGTGCCATTAAAATAAGTAGCTGGTACTTAGCATGTAATAAAAAACTGAGCCATGTGCTCAGTTTTTTTATGGCATTATATTTATGATGGTACCCTAGTGAGGACTTTAAAATTAGACTGTAGGCTAATGATATCAGTGGTTTTGCTCACTCAAATAATCTCAATGTACCTCGTGGTGTACATGCAGTAACTAGTTTTATATAGTAGATAAGATATTTCTCATTGATAATAAAAAAATACAGGTGTGCTATGGTTCGTTTATCGCAATTATTTGATTTCAACTTAACATGGCCTATTGGGTTAGCCTTTATGTTAGGTATTGCTTTTTGGGCAATGATTAACATCTGGTCATTGCTTGGCACGCTTATCGGAGCAATCATTTTTTTTATTGCTTACGGGATAGCGAAAAAATGGAGATTTGTGACAACGAAAATAACTATGTCAGATATTTTCTATTTTATCGTTCCTATAATATTCTTTCAAATCTTAATAGGTACGCTATACAACCATTGAGTAATTTATATGTATACCCTAGCGGAACCAGTGAAAACTGACCTTCGACATCCAACGTCATAAACTCTGTTTTGGGAACATGATAGATGCGCTATACAGGCATCGAACTGCCAGTATTAAACACACCTTATAGCTCATCTGTTTTTATAGCATTGCTGTCTTGATCTAAGATGGGTTTTCTTGAATAGGGAAAACTTTGTCGTAGCCCCAATTATAGATAAACGCATAAACCAAGTAAAAAACAGTCATCGTAATATCCATCATGAATGCTTGCCAGAGGCTGATACCTAAGTACCATGCAATCATAGGTAAGAACGATAGCAATAGTCCTCCTTCAAACAAAAAAGCGTGCAATACACGTATTGGTATAGTCTTATACGTATCACCGCGTACTTTCAACATGAAGTGATCAAACAATAAGTTATAAAAATAGTTCCAAACCGTTGCAATGATAGAGCCAAACACTGCAATCGGACCTATCTCATGTATATCGAAGCCAAACAACCAGCTGGTCAAGGTGACTAGAAGCGCCAATCCAATTATCTCAAATCCCAAAGTATGACGTATACGATCTTTAGTAGTACGCATAAAGACTCCTAACTTGTTTCATTGATTTATTAGCCTATTGTATCTGTTAAAATCAGATAACAAAGTTAGAACCTATAGGATTTATAGATAGATGAACCTGTCATTAGAACAACTAAAAGCATTTATAGCGACTGTAGATACAGGCTCTTTCTCAGCTGCGGGTCGGCAACTGGGTAAGGCGCAATCTGTCATTAGTACAGCCATTTCAAATTTAGAAGTCGACCTGGATAACACCCTATTCGAACGCACAGGACGTTATCCAAAGCTGACGCCAGCTGGAGAGCGACTGCTGGTAGAAGCCAGAGTCATAATTGAGCGTTGTGAGCATTTTCGAGGCGTTGCACAGAGCTTGAGTGAAGGGGTCGAGAGTCAGCTGGTACTTGCTGTCGATGAGTTGTACCCAGAAGTAAAGCTTGGCGCTCTGATGGAAGCTTTCTCTCACCATTTTCCTCATGTAGAGCTTGAACTACTGTTTCCTTCAATGGAAGATGTCAGCTGCCTAGTACTAGAAGGTCGTGCCGATTTAGGCATTATGTGGCGGCAAGAAATACTGCCTTCAGCATTAAATTTTCATACTCTTGATTGGATATCGTTGAAAGTGGTGTGTGCGCCAGAACATGATCTAGCTCATCAAAAAGTCGGCTGGGAAGAGTTGAAACGCTATCGGCAATTGATGGTAGCAACTCGAAATCATAGCGAAGAAAAAGCACGATTGCGAGTTGCTGCTGATGTATGGTGGGTTGAGAGCCAGTGGGTTATTGTTGAACTAGTACAACGTAATCTAGGCTGGGCATGTGTATCTGAGCATGTGGTTGCCGACGCATTGGACAATGGCAATCTAGTTGCACCGATACTAGATTTTGATGATCATGATTGGCCTGTCGCGCTAGAACTTGTTTGGCATAAGCAACACTCTTTAGGCAAGGCTGCTACTTGGTTGAGATCGGCAGTGATTGCTTTGAATACATGAGTTAAGTGTTTTAATTTATATTTCCAAGCACTTTGTTTTTTGCTAATAATTCTGCTTTGATGCTTGTGCAAAGTTCTGTACTTCATCAATACTAAAGCAGTATTGTTTTAAGGCATACCCCAAGAGAACCATTTATCTCATCCTTCAAACCCATTAACAGACCATCTAAAATAGACCGCCATAATAGAACCACACATAACAGCCTGCAATTTCTATCTATTTATCAACCAGTATCACTCTTTAGGCACAGGTTTGTTGTTTAGCTCGTATAAAAAATCAAACATAGCGCCAACACTATCCTCGATACCTTATCTTACTTTTATGCTAATTTATTAGTACTTATTCATATCAATTAGACCATAAAAATAAGAAAAGGTT
>NZ_JBQSVM010000034.1:0-34398 GCF_052376235.1 Psychrobacter sp. AOP7-A1-24
TAAAAAAACTTGGTTCGACGCAAGAAATAGCAGTGGTGGACATCGATTTAACAGACATAGAACACTCTAAGAAAAACTACCGCTATATAGACTTAGCTTGATTCAACCATAGAGTTTAATGATTAAACTGAGTGGCAAGGTTGTTTTCTAGAGAAACCACAGTGAAGAAACATCACGGTTACGTATCGCGGCTGATGTCTGGTGGCTTGAGAGCCGATGGATTATCGTTGAGCTAGTACAGCGCAGTCTATATATCCTATGACTTACTATGCTCAATCTTTCAAAGCATTCTCAACAAAGCTCAAACGATCTTGGCCAAAGAACATCTCATCATTTACAAAGAAGCTTGGTGCTCCAAATACGCCTCGTGCTACCGCTTCTTCGGTACTAGATTTTAAACGCGCCTTGACCTCAGGCTCACTAATACGTGCCATAAAATCAGTCGCATCAATATCTATTTTTGACAGAACATCAGCAATGACTTCTGGTGATTCCATATTTAACTGTTCAGCCCATAGCGCATTAAAGATAGTGAATAAATAACTCTCAAATTTAGGTGTCCCCAAATAAGCGGTAACACCGCGCATAAGCTGCATCGTATTGACTGGGAAAAATGGATTGAAGCGAAATGGTACGTCATAGATAGCTGAAAAACGCTTAAGGTCTTTGAGCATATAAGCGCCTTTAACAGGTACGGCAGCCGGTGAGGTATTACCAACAGCTTGAAACACTGCACCAAGTAACATAGGTCGCCAAACGATCTCAGCATTGTGACGCTGTGCGATACTCGATAATTGTGTCCATGCCAAATAACTGGCTGGGCTGCCCACATCAAAGAAAAACTCTACTTGTTTACTCATCTTTGCATTCCTTGCAACTTATATTAAACATCCATTAAAAGTTTTGACAGTTATTAATTAAGTAATACTAAAAAGTCTCCATCCATGGGCGTAAATCCAGCTCATGTGTCCAGCTATCTTTTGGCTGACAGTACAGCTGCCAGTACTGCTCAGCGATATGATCTGGATTTAAAATACCGTCTTGGTCTTTTAGCTCATAGCGCTCGGGAAAGTTGTCACGAATAAAATCAGTATCAATGGCGCCATCAATGATAGGATGTGCGACATGTATACCTTTGGGTCCCAACTCGCGCGCCATGCTTTGTGCCAATGCCCGCAGAGCAAACTTAGCACTAGCAAAAGCCGAAAAACCTTTGCTACCGCGTAAAGACGCTGTTGCACCCGTAAAGATAATTGTCCCTCTCTCACGTGGAATCATAACTTTTGCCGCTTCTCTACCGGTCAAAAAGCCAGCCAAGGCACCCATTTCCCACACTTTTCGATAGACCCTTTCTGTCGTATCTACGATGGAGAAATGAACGTTTGCACCGATGTTAAATACTACTACTTCAATCGGTCCAATGTCTTTTTCAATATGAGCAAACAGCTCAACCATCTCTTGCTCGACACGTGCATCACAACCAAATGGCTTGACCACTCCCCCAGCCGCTTCTATATCACTGACTAATGCCGCAAGCTTTTTAACAGTCCTTCTGGTCACGCATAACGTAAAACCTTCTCGCGCAAAGCGTTTGGCAACAGCGCTGCCAGTGGCGTCGCCTGCGCCAATTACAACTGCTACGGGTGCTCTGTTCATGTCTATTTCCTTATAGGTTACTTTTTAGAGCTAGCAAAAACATAGCTTTGTTTGTAAACCCTGTCAAGCTAACCTATAACTTAGAAATAAAAGAGATAACCTATGCACTGGTATGAACAGGGCCAATAGTCTTGCTCGGTAGCTCAGACTTTGGCAGTCATTGGTGATTGTTGGACGCTTATGGTTTTACGCGATTGTTTTTTGGGAGTCGAACGATTCGACATATTTGAGCAACGCTTAGGTATTACACGCCATGTCCTATATGACTATCTTCGTAAGTTGGTTGCATAGGATATTCTAAAAAGTCGCTGATCAGTAGTGGCCACTACGTGAGAAATACAGACTGACAGAGTACGCTGAACCCATTACTACACATGATATTGAGGTTAAGTTAGAACCAAAATCTAGGTGTCCATGGGTACGGTAGCGGCTTTTTTCGATTAACTAGCGGCAATCGTTTCGGTAGTGACCTTCAATTACTCATCCTATTATTAGCAGCAGAATATAGATCAAATCTATGAAATAGCTGTCATTTCAGTGACAATAAATTCATCGACCATATCATCTGTTACTTGTACATAGTTTTGGAAATGTGGGCTTTGTACATGTTGCTGAAGACAGTCATTGTTTTCCCAAATCTCATAAACAACGAAACCGTTACTATTTGCATTTTCTTGATGTAAGTCGTATTGGATACAGCCTTTATCATCTTGTGATGCTGCTGTCAGTTTAAGCAGCTCAGTTTTCACTCGTTCAACGTGCTCAGGTTTGGCTTTGATAGTGGCGACGATGGTAAGTGGTTTGTTTGCTTGCGTGCTCATCTATTTTTCCTATGTTTATATATTATCATTGATTTAAATAGGTCCAACATGTCTGCTAAAAGCGCCACACTGGACCTACCAACCTAAATGGCGTTATATGTTATGCAGACCAACCTTCTAATACAATCTTGCCATGTGCTTGTTGTTTTTCTAGCATTTGATGCGCGCTGCGTAGATGTTCAGCGGTGATCGTACCAAGATTGTGAGCGACCGTAGTTTTGATCTGGCCTGCATCAATCAATTTTGCCACTGCGTTTAATAAATGATGTTGTTCAATCATGTCTGGCGTACTAAACATTGAGCGTGCAAACATAAACTCCCAATGCAGGCTTAAACTTTTAGTTTTAAGAGGGTTGGCATCTAGTGATTTTGGATCATCAATCAGTCCAAGCTTACCCTGCGGCTTCAAGCATTTGATGATCTCTTCGTAATGATCTTCGGTGTTATTGAGACTCACCACGTAGTCTACTTCAGTAATACCTGTTTTTTGTAGCTCATCAGACAGTGGGTTGCGGTGATTGATAATATGATCAGTACCCAAATCTTTGAGCCACTGCACGCTTTCATCTCTTGAAGCCGTACCGATAATCGTGGCAGATGTTCTTGTTTTTAATAACTGAGTTAGGATAGATCCAACGCCACCCGCTGCGCCAATGACCAATACTGAGACGTCATTAGCGTTTTCGCTACTGCTGCTGTCGTTTGCCGTGCTATCAGAGACAGGCACTTGTAAACGGTCAAATAGCATCTCCCAAGCTGTAATCGTTGTAAGCGGTAATGCTGCTGCCTCAGCAAAAGATAAAGAGGTTGGCATATGCCCAACGATACGCTCATCGACCAACTGATATTCCGCATTGCTGCCTGAACGGGTTAAATCACCAGCATAATAGACCTTATCGCCTACTGAGAATAAACTAACGTCTTCACCGACAGCCGTCACCGTACCAGCCGCATCCCACCCGATAACCGCATACTCGCCCTCTTCGGCAGGTCTCCCTTGACGGATTTTGTAATCTACTGGATTGACTGATATGGCTTTTACTTCTACGAGAATATCGCGGCCCGAAGCAACTGGCTTATTAAGGGTAATGTCTTGTAGCGACTGTTCGTTATCGATAGACAGATTATTTTGATAGCCAATGGCTTTAATAGTTTGCATAATATTGTGTCCTGTTTCTAATAATAAAATTTTTGAGAATATAGTTGGTAGTGTTCCGATTGCTTGCAATTAACTAATACTGCTAAACATAGGTCTTAGGCAAGAACTGACTGCAATACTGTTTGAGTCTGCTGCTCAAGCTCTGCAATGGCTGTTTTGTTTAAAGCATCAACATGTGGCTGACCAAACTCTCCTCTTGCATCACCATGTGCGCCATCTTTTATATCGTTATCAAAGTATTTACCAGTGTCATCAGCGAACTCATCCGAGATGGCCAATGCAGTTAGGATATTTGCGCCCTTGTCTGCTGATGACCAATACTGACCATAAGCCTCATCGACCATTTTTGTATTCAGCAGCGAACCTGGGTTGACAGCAATGACATTGATATCGTCGCTAGCAACTGTATCCGCTAACGCCATACTCCACATCGTGAGTGCCAGCTTACTTTGGGCATAGGCGGCTTTATCATCAAGGCGGGTCTGGCCTGCAAACGCTTTATAGGATATTGGTGCTTGCGCAGCTGAGCTTAAATTCACGATACGCGCTTGACCAGATTGCTTTAGCAAAGGTAATAAAGCATTGGTCAACTCATAAGGCGCTAGATAATTAACCACGAAACGTACATCCAAATCGTCTTTAGTCATTGCTGATGCCGTGGTATAAATCCCTGCGTTATTTATGAGCACATCAAGCTTTGGCAATTTTTCATTGACGTCTGTTGCCATCTTTAGCACATCTGTTAAATCAGAAAAGTCAGCCACAAACCCATCAATGCTGTCTACTGCTGCGCCTGTCGCGACTGCTTTGACTTCTCCAATGACACAAGCAAGTTTGTCAGCATCGCGGCCATGCAAGTACACTTGATGCCCAGCTTTTGCCAGTTTTAGCGCTGCCAATTTGCCAATGCCATCAGTGCTACCAGTGATTAGAATCGTCTTAGTTATATTGAGAGTCATAAGCCGTCCTTATTTTTTGAATTATTGTTCCAGTTTTGGTTACCTGTTCTATTTTATCTATCGTAATAGCGCCCATTGTAATGAAAGTGTTGTGCTTCAAACAGTAGCTATCACCTAAAACACTTTCAATATAATTTTGAAAATAAGTGACTTTTAAAGAGTTGTTTAAATGACTAATGGTTATATTAAAATTAAGGGATATTAGCAAAGTAACTCTATTTATTTGTAGAACTCTCAATTTGATCGCGTTGTGGTCAGACACTAGGTAGTATTATCTGATACGATAATGCACTAAAAGCTCGTCTAGATAGTGGTGTTGAAATAAAAGAAGCGCGGCTCATTAAAGCTGCTCATTAAAGTCGGTTTAAGCGATTGCTCTAAGTAATGAGACAACAACTTATGGTATATTTATCTCAGATATAAAGGACTACTATTCAACCAGCAATAAACATACAGATCTCTCTATCCATCCTAAAGAAGCGATTATGCTCCATCTAAAAGAATTAACAGGAGATGGCGAACCTATTCCTTTAGCTACCGATAGTACTAGACATACAGAAAATCCAAATCTTGAAGCAATGGATTGGGCGATCGTAGATATGAATAGCTACACGAGCTATATAAATGACACTAAAGAACCACTCATACCTGCCAGATATAATAAAACGAACTAAAAATAACTCATATAACAAAACGGACAAATAACCTACTCATGAAAAAATCAGTGCAAACACTTTTTAGCCGAGTTGGTCTGACTGCTGTCATTGCCGCCTCATTGATATCTGGACAAGTGCAAGCAGCGGACAGCGACAGCCATCTGAAAAGCACAGTAGATGCACAAGCCAAGTCGCTAATGAAAGCACATGATATTCCAGGTATGGCGTTTGGTATTATTGTCGATGGAAAGTCGTCTTTTTATAACTACGGTTTGGCTGACAAACAATCTGGCAAGGCTGTTTCAGAAAACACTATCTTTGAGTTGGGCTCTATCAGTAAGACCTTTGCCGCGACTTTGGCCAGTTACTCCGAACTCAATGACACACTCGACTTGGAGGATACCGCTGATAAATACATTCCTTATCTACAAGACAGCGCCATTGGTAACACCAAGCTTATCAACCTAGCCACCTATTCGGCTGGTGGTCTACCACTTCAAGTACCTAACGATGTCAAAAATAATGACGAATTGCTGCGCTACTATAAATCATGGCAGCCTGCCTTTCCTGTCAACTCAAAACGTCTATACTCTAACGCCAGTATAGGACTGTTCGGCCATATATCAGCTTTGAGTATGGGCGCCGATTACACACAGGTAATGGAAGATAAAATACTGCCCTTACTCAATATGCCTAGTACCTTTGTCAATGTTCCTAATGACAAAATGGGCGATTATGCGTTTGGTTATAACGCTGCTGGAGAGCCGATAAGAGTTAACCTTGGAATTTTGGACGCCGAAGCCTATGGTATTAAATCAACCAGCGCGGATATGACTCATTACATGGCGGCTAACATGGGGTTAATCCCTTTGGATAAAGATATTCAACAGTCATTGCAAAACACTAGAAAGGGATACTATCAAGCGAGCACTGTTACACAGGGATTGGCGTGGGAGATGTATCCATTCCCCACTCAGCTAGACACATTGCTTGAAGGTAATTCAACGGATGTGGTGCTCAAGCCACAGCCTATTACAGCAAACAATCAGCCGACACCTGTTTTAAACGATGTATGGGTGAACAAGACAGGCGCTACCAATGGATTCGGTGGATATATCGCTTATATTCCCGCAAAAAAATCTGGCATTGTCATTTTGGCAAATAAGAACTACCCCAACGCAGAGAGGGTCAAAGCGGCTTACACCATCCTGCAAAGTGCGATGGCTAATTGAAGTAGAAGAAAACAGAACGTTGCTGTGACTCTAGTGATATTCACCTTTTTTAAACCAATATAATGAATGTAAAAAAGTCCTTTATATCAGTATAAAGGACTTTTTTTCTAAAATTGAAAGTGTTAGTTCTTACTATTTTTCAAACTCTTTGAAATCTGCTTTACGAATTTTGGCGTGAATACCTTTGGTCTTATCCACGACTTGCGATACTTCAAAATCTGTCGCTGCACTTAGGTAAGCATAAGCGATTGCCTCATCAATACCATACTCTTGATTTAAGAAACGAATCGCTTCACGAGTAGACTTCTTCATCGCCTCATCCAAATCTTCATCTAGCCCTGGCGTGATCCAAAATTCAGCATTCTCTGCCAAAGGTTGCACAATTTCTTTACCCGGAATCTTATCCTTACCTGCTTTTAGCAGTGTAAACTTAAAAGTGGCCCGAGCAGATGCTTCGAGGGCAGTCAATGCAACCTCGCCATCGCCTTGGGCAAAGTGACTGTCACCTGTATAGAACAGTGCACCTGCTACCTGTACTGGATAATAAACCGTTGCACCTGCACCCAATTCGTTGATATCAATATTGCCGCCATACATAGCAGGCGGAACTGAATGTACTCGCTCCGAGGTGTTTGCTGCGACACCCATTAGCCCCATAAATGGACTAAGTGGAAAACGTATAGACTGACCAGAATCTGTTTTTAGGATACCTTCGTACTCACCTTTGGCGTTCTTCTCTATAGGAGTAAATACAGAGACATTACCGTAACGTTCAGGATAAGCAGCAGACGCATTATCTTGTTTTACTGTTTTGGGGAACTCGCCTGCCAATGCGCCTTTGCCATGACGATTAGAGATGACACCATACGGTACGCGCGGCTCAACGTTGATGACTTCTACTTTTAGAATATCACCTGGTTGCGCTCCTTTGATTTCGATAGGGCCTGTCACGATATGAGGACCATCTTTATCAAAATCATGTTCTAATTCTGATTTTGTTATTGTTTTTGCTTCCTCTAAAATAAAATCGTCTTTGACCCCTTTTGACTTAAAGTACTTTTCTGCATCACGGCCCTGATCTTCGAGCAAACCTTCGTGTGAGACCGTATCAAAAGTCACCACACTACCTGAAGCAACCGACATAACGGGGCTAGCGTCTCTATTAGGTAAATATCCCCATGTTATGGTATCTAAAGTAGAAGGTACGTAGTAATTGCCTTTGTATTCGCCGCTACTCAGTTGAGTAGGTTCATCTGCTATTTGCTTAAGAACCGTAAAGTCTTCTGCTTGGGATACTGATATACCAAATGCGCTTAGAATAAACAGTGAAAGGATGGTTTTTTTGAACATAGAACATACCCTCTTTAGTTGAAGCCTGACAATATTGTCGTACTTGTATAAAAGGCAAGTTCTATGCCACGGAAAAAACGATGTTTTCTACTAAACTCAGTGGCAAAAGCACTATATTGATACAATTTTTTGCTTTATCGTGGTGCCTCAGAGTAAAAAGAGCGTCGTTTTAGAGCAAAGCGTTGCATGGAATGCAAATATAATGAGAAGAAAACTGCATTTTCAGTCTTGCTTTAAGTGACACTACGCATATTGGTGTTCGAACGACCTCCAATTCTCAATATGGGCTGGCTGACAAATAAGACAATCACACCAACCAACGAAAACAAACCGAAGGTGTAGAACGCAGTAGCCACACCATATCGATCAACAATCAAACCAGTAAAGATAACCGGTACACTAAGCCCTATATATGCCATCAGAAAATATCCGGCACTGGCACGTGCCTGCTCAGTACCAGCCGAGCATGCGACTCCTAGCATACCTCCCAAATAGGCAAATCCATAACAACTACTGCTCGCCAACAAAGCAGCCAAAAGAATCACTGGCAGGTTGGCATTCAACGTCCCCCAAGCCAATAAAGCATACGCTGGTAGTAAGATCAGAAGACCAATCTTACTTGAGATTTGAGAGTCAAGTTTTCGGGCGATTGGCTGAACGATCAATCCACAACTGATAGCCAACATAGAGGATATTCCTGCATACTTAGCCAGTCCATGCGTGGCCAGTACTGAGGGAATAACTGACAATACCAATCCTGTCGTCGCCCAACAAATCAAAATACCGCTACCATACCAGATGACCTCACGGTTAAAATAAGGTAGCCGTAGCATAGATGTGGGCGAACTAGTGCGTTTAGGTACTGTCTCTGGTAATTGATATAACAAAAACATAGCGAACAGCCCGCTAGCTAGCAGTAAGAAAAAACTGGCTGGCTGATCGGTTTCATAAAGCATCAAAGAAACTGTCGTCAATACAGGGCCAAGACCAAAACCTATCGTCGTGCTGGCCGTCACCCACGCTGTCGCACGCATCGTATCTGATGAGCCAAGCAGCTCAATCATATAGGCCGTCGCCGTCGCAGCCATCAGAGCCGTTCCCACACCCAGTACGAGTCGCGCTATTGCTAGCGCTCGCGTGTACGGATAAAACAACATGAGAGCTGTCGCTGCTATCGATAGGGCTAGAGAGATTAAAATCACCTTGCGCCGTCCGATGCGATCAGACAATCCACCAAAAGCTAACAATACAGGTATGACACCCAATACATAAAAGGAAAACGCTATCGTGGTTGCTAGTACGCCATAGCCATCATTGTGTGCATAAACGGCATAAAGTGGCCCTTGGATATTGACGCTTGTCGTTATCACACATAAGGCAAAGGCCAGATATTTATTATATTTTTTATTGGTCATATATCGCTGCTTTTTGAGTAATAATCGTTGAATTGACTGAGGTTAGTGTGATTCACAGTAGAATGACACCTACCTCTACATCGTTTACCTTCAATGATTAAAACAAAATCACAGTAGGTTATCTATATACAATACAGTACAATTAGACAGAACTGTTTGGTCTATAAAACCCATACAGTTGGGATATCCTACCCATATATCGTCATAGCTGTAACCTTGAGATAAGACCTTCATAAAAGCCGCCTTACCAAAAATTGTAAAAAATATGAATAAGAAGCTAACACGTATCGAAGTTGTCATGGCTGACGTAAAAGAGAAAATAGCAACCGTTATCTATATGCCAGAGTCGCGACTACCGTCTGTCCGTGCTGCTGCCAAAGATTATGGGTTCTCACCATCGACCGTGGTTGAAGCCTACGAGCGCCTGCAAACTGAGGGCATTATTTACTCCCGTCCTGGTGCAGGGTTTTATGTGGCAGAGACGACAGCGCCTCTATCATTGACAGATATAGCACCAAAAATTGAGCGAGTGGTAGATCCATTGTGGGTATCGCGGCAATCGCTGGAGCCGCCCGATGGTGCATTAAAGCCAGGCTGTGGGTGGTTGCCAGCGGACTGGCTGTTTGAGGCAGGTATGCGCCGTGGTCTGCGAAATGTAGCAAAAGCTGACGCGTCTATTATCAGTGAGTATGCAACGCCGCTAGGACTGTTAGCATTGCGTCAACTCCTCACGCGGCGTATGGCAGGATTGAGTATCAATGCAGAACCGTCACAGATAATATTGACAGATTCAGGCACTCAGGCGATAGATTTGATTTTTCGATTTTTGCTGACGCCAGGTGATACGGTTGTCGTCGATGATCCTTGTTATTTTAACTTTCGAGCACAGCTGCTTGCCCATCGGGTCAAAGTGGTTGGCGTCCCTTATACACCAAATGGCCCAGATGTAGAGGCCTTTGCAGCGATTTTAGATGAGCATAAGCCGCGCCTGTACATCACCAACGCTGCCATTCATAATCCTACGGGCGCAACGTTATCACCTGCTACGGCATACCGTGTATTACAATTGGCTCAGGCGGCTGGCTTGTACATTATCGAAGACGATATTTTTGCAGATTTTGAAGTCAAGCCTGCGGCGAGATTGGCGGCTTTGGATGGGTTATCACGCGTATTCTATATCGGCAGTTTTTCTAAAACGTTATCCGCATCCCTACGCTGTGGTTATATTGCAGCGCCTACAGAGTGGGTTGAGAGTTTGGTAGATTTAAAGATAGCGACTGGCTTTGGTGGCAGTCAGTTAGCAGCGGCGGTTGTGTTCTCAGCGTTGACTGATAGCGGCTACCGTAAGCATATGAATGATATCCATACTCGGCTGGCAAGCGCGCGTACTCATACGCTACCACGATTGGCTAAATTAGGCATCGTACCGTGGCTACTTCCACAATCGGGTATGTTCCTATGGTGCCAATTACCTAAGAATAACAATGCGACCGAATTAGCCAATCGCTGTTTATCACAGGGTGTAGTATTAGCACCAGGCAATGTTTTTAGCCAATCGGACAATGCTGATAACTTTATGCGGTTCAATGTGGCGCAGATGAATCATTCAAAAATATTCGAAGTATTGGCTCAATCGTTAGACTGACCAAACATCCCCAAAACAGATACTAACTCTCTAGGATAAATAATATGTCCCCTATATATACTGCATTGGCAGTACTGGTTACCTTTATTTGGGGCGTGAATTTTACCTTTATTGCATGGGGGCTTGAGAGCTTTCCACCATTAATGCTTACTGCCCTGCGTTTTTTCTTTACCGCTGTGCCACTGGTTTTGTTTTTAAAGCCACCTAAATTCAACCTTACCTTGTTTATTTATGCCATCGGTACATTTGTCATGCAGTACGCCTTTGTCTTTACAGCGATGCATTTGGGTTCATCCCCGGGGCTGACGGCACTATTGCTACAAATTCAGATTTTTATCACGGTATTGCTAGCGTACTTTATATTGGGCGAATCGGTTAGCCGTATGCAAATCGTTGGTATGTTAGTCGGCGTGCTAGGACTTAGCGTAATTGCGCTAAACCTTGGTGGTGATATGCCTTTGGCAGGGTTTGTCTGTATTTTGATTGCAGCCATCGGTTGGAGCTTTGGTAACATTGCCTCAAAGCAGGTATCAAAACAGGCTTCAGAGAAATCGCTAGAAAAAGCATCGGAACAAATGGCTCTAAAAGCGACGCAGCAAGAAACAAGAGTATCTGTTACTAAAGCTAGCGTTGGGGCAAATAAGGCATCTGCTTTGTCTGCTCTAGCATTAGTAGTCTGGGGCAGTCTCATTGCTTGCGTGATGTTAACGATATCTTCTCTTATCTTCGAGACTGATGCATGGCAACTAGAGACGTTTATTGAAGCATCACTCAAATCTTGGCTATCACTTGGGTTTATCGTCTATGTCTCAACCTTAATTGGCTTTGGGCTGTGGGCATACTTACTCAGTCAAAATACAGCCTCTAAGGTTATGCCGTTTGCGCTATTGGTGCCCGTATTCGGTATGGTGACCTCAGTCCTACTCACAGGAGAAGTGGTGACTTGGTGGAAAATACTTGCCATGATACTGATTTTGTCAGGATTGTTATTGGCGAATGTAAAAATAAAAAGAAAAGCTATTTGATTGGTTATTTAGTTTTATCTTGACTCGCTATTACCGTCCAGTTAAAGTTTATTAATAGTACTTACATTACACCTCTCATGACTGATGCTAATAAAAAGTCAGTCTATACTAGCTCTGTTTTATATACGTCGTATTTAGAAGGTATTCACTGCTCTTAAGTTTCAAGTCAAAACTGACATGGAAGTCAAAAACCGACATCGTTCACTCTGTTATTAGACAAAAGATACAGAGCGAACCACAGTCTACAACCTTTAGGTGATTTGAATGCGTATAGATATGTCTATTTACTATGATCGGCTGCTACAGAAACTTTCGAAATTGATCGTTTCACCTCGTTTATGCGTCACATATTTTCTATTATTCATCATTCTTACCTCTCTATTCATCACCGGTTGCACACAACGAGTCTGGAACAAGCCCATTGTAGACAAAGCCACTGCTCGTTATGATTTTAATAACAACCTCCCAAAAAACTCAGACGAAGTCTTTGTCGTACTTGCCTTTTCTGGCGGTGGTACACGAGCAGCAGCACTCAGCTATGGAGTGTTAGAAAAACTACGTGATACACCTGTGACTATCAATGGCGTAGAGCGCCGACTATTAGATGAGGTCGATGTCATTTCTTCGGTATCTGGCGGGAGCTACACGGCTGCTTATTACGGATTATTCGGTGATGATATTTTTGAGAAGTTTGCACCACAATTCTTGTATGAAGACTGGCAGTCACGACTGATTAGACTTGCGTTACGTCCGCAAAGCCTGATAGCGATGGGCAGTTCTGAATATAATCGTGGAGACTTGGTGGCTAATAATTTAAACAACAGTCTATTTCAACAAAAGACCTTTGGTGACATGAGTCGTGGAAAGTTGCCTTACGTTATCCTAAATGCAAGTGATCTGAACAATGCTATGACTTTTTCATTTACTCAGCAGCAGTTCGATTTTTTATGTTCAGATTTATCAAGTTACCCAGTTGCCAATGCGGTAATGGCTTCTTCTTCTGTACCTGGCATCTTTGCCCCTATTGCTTTACATAACTTTTCTGATTGCCCGCAGCGATCTCAGCCTTGGGTTAATCAAGCCCTAAATCAAGACAGTCATTTACCACGTAGTTACGCGATAGCGCGCGCGTTAGATAGGTACTCACAGCCAGAGCGTATGCCAGTAGTACGCTTGGTAGATGGCGGAGTGACTGATAATTTAGGCGTGCGCGGATCAATGATGAGTCCTGTGACCCAGTATGGTGATGTGCCTAATATGGCTGGTGCCTTCAGTCCTGCTAAATTGCGTCAAGTCAAGCAAGTACTAGTCGTTGTGGCCAACGCGCAAACTTACTCAGAACATGAGTGGTCAGTGGAAAATAAAGAGCCGAGTTTTCTTGATACCATTTCAGCGTCGAGCGAAGTCGCACTAGGTACACTCAATAACGAAACTGTCTCATTGGCCAAAAAAGAATTTATGCAATGGGGAGAGCATGTAAATGCTCAGCGGCCTGAAAATGCGCCTCAAGTTGAAGTACACTTTTCTGTATTGACCTTCGATCAAGTCAAAGATAAAACAGAGCGTGCAAAGTTCGATGCTATGCCCACCACCTTTCATTTGCAACCTGATCAAGTAGATGATCTACGATACTTGGGTAACAACTTACTTGAACAATCTAAAGAATTTCAAAATTTCCGTCATGCTCTCCAGTGACCGCATATACTTGACTGGTAGCATGCCAGCCTATACTTACCACATTTATCTATGCTCATCTCTGCCTGTTATACTCACCCTATTTTTTCGAACTGAGTGTTCGTAGCATGTTTATGATTACAAGTAAAATTGAACGATTACTCAAAATTACTTGAATGACTGCTTCAGACGTTTTACTGTAGAAACAGTACATACTCCAGTTTTAATACTTGGTAGATAGTATAAGATCATTTTGAAGATTACCTACGCTTTTAATATCTTTACCATACACATAATCAGGTATTTATCTCCAATGTATTACGACTGGATAATAAATAAAATCAAAAACATTCAAAAAATAATGATAATTCAAACCTGAAAAAGGAATGACTACTATGAACAAATATATGGCTGGAATAATCGCTGCTTTTATCGCGACCATCGTTATGTCCCTACTCCTAATGCTAAAAAGTGTGGTAGGCCTGATGCCTGATTTAGATATTATCGCGATGCTGGCATCGATGATGGGCGGTAGTCATGTAGTGGCATGGATTGCTCACTTTATGGTGGGATCGATCGGCTATGGTATCGTCATGGCATTGATGGCAGGTACGGATAGAAGTAAGAACTTTACTCTGATTGGTGCGTTGGTAGGAGCACTTGGTTGGTTTATGATGATGATTGCTATTATGCCTATGATGGGCAATGGCTTATTTGGTTTATCGATGCCAAGCGGCATCATGATTCCGATCGCCACTCTTATGCTACATCTGGTATTTGGCGTAGTATTGGGTAAAGTTTATACTAAGCTTGTTGGCGCACACTAAAAGCTTAGAAACCAATCAGCTACCATAATATCTAAATAACAATCGCTATTAAAAAGCGACATTAAAAGTATAGATTTAGAATCATTTAAGACAAGCTGCTAACGATGACCTTTAAAAAACAGGCCATCATTAGCAGTTTTTTATTTTCTACAGCTTTTTTTATATTATAGCTATCTTAAATCATCTACGACAGCCAGCATTGCTATCAGTGATGCTTCCCCTAATTGAATAGAGCGCTCTGGCGACCACCCCATCTCTTCATCAGGCAGGTTGTCATTATCTTTAAATGGCATCTCTAACGTATTAGCTAGGCAATCAAAATGCTCTGCCACCCAATTGGTAGCAACGGTCATATTGGCAGTACCCGGTGCATCAACGTCATAGCCAATCTCAGACTGGAAGTCGGCGCTGGCTAATTTTAATACCTCTGAAAATCTATCACGCAGACCAGCCAGACGATCACTATAGCTTGGCGTCCCTTGTGAGCCAGCGAGGAAGACGTATGGCAATGCTTCATCACCATGCACATCATAAAATAGATCCACGCCTGTCGCTTTCATTTTATTAATCACATGAAACACTTCAGGACTTTTTTCTAAGCTTGGACTTTGCCATTCACGGTTCAAATTGGTTCCGGCAGCGTTAGTACGCAAGTGACCACGTACACTGCCATCTGGGTTCATATTAGGGACTACATAAAAATTAGCTTTGTCTAATAGCTGTCTGCCTGTCGCATTATCACTATCTAACAAGCTATACAACAAACCCTCAATAAGCCACTCAGCCATCGTTTCACCTGGGTGCTGACGGGCGGTAATCCATATATTACGCTTATGGGCAGCTCCATCACCAATTTTGACTAAAGTTAGGTCACGTTTATCAAGCGTTTCGCCCAAATGCTCTAATGTCACTAGCGGATGCACTTGCACGGCGGCCAATAAATCTTGGTGACGCTCATAGCTATAAGGCGCAAAGTAGGCAATTTGCATAGTTTCACATTCTAACTCTGCCACGATGGTCAATTTTCCATCTTTATAAGACGTTGGAAGACGGAACCAATGCTGACGATCATAAGAACCTACCGCTTGGTAATCTTCCCACCCTTCTAGATAAGACGACTCACCTGCATTCAGAATATTGAGAACATACTGCTCCCCTATTTGGCCTGATAGACGAAAGTTAAACCACTGAAAAAACTCTCCGCCAACGTCTGGACGAATCGCTAGTTGAATGTCCTTTTTATCATCTGCATTGATAACGTCAATGTTGCCTGCATCAAAATTCGCCGTGATATACATAGTTATTCCCTAATTAATTTTTATGATTCTGTTTTAAATATTATGTCCATTATAGACTTACCATTTTACCTACTGTTTTTTTGATAGCTTCTACTTTTATCTAATAGAACAGACATACGTTTACTTGGTTATGGCAGACTAATTTTCAAGGTATTCGCTTTATAATCTCTGTATCGCATATGTTCAAGAGAACTACTGGTTAAAAGGCTCAAATAAAATTGCTAATAGCTTGAAACATAGGACAGAAAAAAAGCCACGACACATCATATATCGCAGCTTTTGGCTCAAGCAAACGTAAGCGATCTGATTTGACGATTAAATCCAACCTTCTTCTAGTAGATGCTCAGTATTACTGACTTTAAACTCATTGCATAAATCATAGAACGCCATTGGATCTGCTACATTGTCAAGCAACTCTCGTTTATGCAGTGCTACAAATAGTGCTAATGCATACGCCGCACTATGAATAGATTTTTTAGGATTAAAAGTAATATCAGTAAACCCTTGATATTGTATTACTTCCTCATGCAGCTGAGGGTTTTGCTTGAGCGCATTCACATATAGCCAGTCATAAAACGTCGTCAACGGCTCTACGCCCCACTGCATACCGAAATAATTGTAGCCAATGAGCTCCCCTGACGTCATTAATCGTTCATCTTTTCTGGCTTGTCTTGGCGCTACAGTTAACAAGTCAAGATAAGGACCACCATCTTCAAAAACCATACTGGCTTGAAAGACATTTTCGACACTATATGAGTTACCATCATGCTCATCGGTGATTTTTAGACTGAATGGACTTAGCGGAAAACTCAGCTTATTACCAGATTTGCTAGACAGCTCTAATACGTGCTTAAACCCATATTTTTTACGTATGACTTGATGTAAGTCATTGATGGTTTTTTTCTTTTGTCTGCTAGAAAACCCCACATGCCGTTCAACTCTAACCATGTCTGTTTTTACCAGATTGTCACTGTTGACTTTGGGCATGAATACAGGTTTATGCTCTACAGCGTTCTGTTCTTGTTCCATAGGAATGTGCCTTGATATCAATGGTTTTATATAAAGAATTTGTTGTAACTGTGCTGACTTCACATACTTTTGACGACGTATTCCGTCATTGCTAGCGTTATTTATTATTGGTTTTTGTTCGCTAGCAGTCAAACGTAGTGATTTCATCAAGAGTTATTAACCCCTATCAGCGCTCGCGGGGAAGTTTATCTTATTATCCGTCATTTATCCTGCCCTATTTTAGAATTAATGCATCCATACCTCCAACAATAAACCATAATTGAGCTATTTTGGACTTAACGACAAGTATCAGACGCTACTATAAATATGTTTGTAAATATTTAAGTAAATTCGCTTGACCTTACCATGATGTCAACCTATATGCTGTCGCTATAGATTTGAAAATAGAATTAAAAACGACAGAGGTTGTTATGAAAACAATAAACACCGAAACCCCTACCCATCAAGAAGTTCTGAGCATTGAAGGCATGAGTTGTGCCTCTTGTGTCGGGCGTATTGAAAAACAATTAAAAAAGATTGAACACGTGGAAAACGCTGAGGTAAATCTTGCGACTGAACAAGCAACGATATACGCCTCTCAACCTTTAGATGTTACCCAGCTAAACACAGCGGTAGAACGCGCAGGCTATAAAGTAACGCCAATTGAACCGATTGAGCTATCAATAGAAGGCATGAGCTGTGCTTCTTGTGTTGGACGCGTTGAAAAATCTCTAAAGAAAATATCAGGCATACAACAAGCCAGCGTCAATCTTGCAACCGAACGAGCCTTGATACAAGCGAACACCAAAATCAACACAAACGATCTGATTGAGGCTGTCAAAAAAGCAGGCTATGAGGCCAAACTGGTAAAACCAGATCAAGGTGAGCAACAGGAAAAGAAAACCTCGAAGCAAAAGCAGCTCAAACGAGATTTAGGTCTGTCTGTCCTGTTGTCATTGCCCGTATTCATTTTATCAATGGGATCACATATGATTCCCGCCTTTCATACATGGGTGGTGAATAACCTCGGTACTCAGCAAAGTTGGCTGATACAATTTGTATTAACCACACTGGTATTACTCTTTCCAGGGCGCCGCTTTTATCAAAAAGGCATGCCAGCCTTATTGCGTTTTGCCCCTGATATGAACTCGCTAGTGGCAATTGGTACCATCGCGGCTTATGGGTTCTCTCTTATAGCAACCTTTATGCCGCAAGTCCTACCTGACGGTACGGTACATGTCTATTACGAAGCCGCTGCTATGATTGTGAGCTTGATTTTATTGGGCCGTTATTTTGAGGCAAAAGCCAAAGGCCGCACTTCTGAAGCCATTCAACACTTGGTGGGCATGCAGGCAAAGACGGCTCGTGTACAGCAAGATGGTAAAGTTGTCGAAATCCCTGTCGAAGACATCACCGCACAAATGATAGTTGAGATTCGTCCAGGTGAGCGTGTCCCTATCGATGGCGAGGTGATCGACGGTCACAGTTATATCGATGAGTCTATGATTACGGGTGAGCCGGTTCCGGTAAAAAAACAAGCCGGTGATCAAGTGGTCGGCGGTACTATCAACCAAAATGGTACTGTGAATATCCACGCAACAGCCATCGGCGAAGACTCTGTGCTGGCGCAAATCATTCGTATGGTAGAACAAGCCCAAGGCTCTAAGCTACCGATTCAAGCGTTGGTGGATAAAGTCACTATGTGGTTTGTACCAACGGTGATGTTCTTGTCCGCGCTGACTTTTATCGTTTGGTTGATTTTCGGCCCTGATCCAGCATTAACTTTTAGTTTGATTAATGCCGTTGCGGTACTTATTGTTGCTTGCCCTTGTGCAATGGGACTGGCCACTCCTACCTCTATTATGGTTGGTACAGGGCGCGGTGCAGAGCTGGGTGTGTTATTCCGTAAAGGTGAAGCACTACAGTCGCTACAAGAAGTGAGCGTGGTTGCCGTTGATAAAACAGGGACATTGACCGAAGGCAAACCTACGTTAACGGATTTTCAAGTTCAGCAAGGGTTTGAGAAAGAAAAAGTCTTACGTGTGCTAGCGTCAGTTGAAGCAAAGTCTGAGCATCCAATTGCACTGGCTATTGTGCAAGCCGCAGAGCAACAAGACATTCAATTACTCCCTGTTACTAACTTTGAGGCGATGACAGGCTTAGGGATTCAAGCAAGCGTATCTGGACAAGTGATTCACATTGGCGCAGATCGTTACATGCAGCAATTGGGTCTTAATGTCGCACCTTTTGAGCAGGATGCGCTACGTTTGGGGCAAGAAGGTAAAACCCCTATTTATATCGCGATAGATGAGCAGTTGGCCGCTATTGTTGCCGTTGCCGATCCTATTAAGGAAACGACGCATACTGCCATCGCAGCATTACATCAGCTGGGCTTAAAAGTAGCCATGATTACTGGTGACAATCGCCATACTGCACAGGCTATTGCCAACAAATTAAATATCGATCAAGTAGTAGCAGAAGTATTACCTGAAGGAAAAGTAGATGCGATACGTAAGCTACAAGAACAATATGGCCAAGTAGCATTTGTGGGTGACGGTATCAATGATGCTCCTGCACTCGCCCAATCTGATGTTGGCTTAGCGATTGGCACAGGTACAGACGTGGCCATTGAGGCTGCTGAAGTTGTACTCATGTCAGGTAGCTTACAAGGTGTACCTACCGCGATTGCCTTAAGCAAGGCGACTATCAGCAATATCAGACAAAATCTGGCTTGGGCGTTTGTCTATAATGTCGCCTTGATTCCGATTGCAGCAGGCGTTTTATATCCCGCGTTCGGTATATTGCTATCGCCCATTTTTGCGGCTGCCGCCATGGCGCTGTCTTCTGTATTCGTACTAGGTAATGCGCTACGCTTGAAGTATTTCAAAGCACCTACCATTACAGAGTAAATATAGAATCGTAAAGCATATCCATATAGGGTTTAGATACACAGATTATTTAAACCCTTTTGCTATTTAAGTCCCTTTTCAAGTTAGAAGGATAATTATGAATATTGGTCAAGCATCAAAGCAGTCAGGCATCTCTTCAAAAATGATTCGCTACTATGAGCAGATTGGCTTGTTAGAAACGGTGCATCGATCGGATGCAGGTTATCGTTTGTACTCTAAGGAAGATATAGACGACTTATGCTTTTTGAGACATTCTCGTGACTTGGGGTTCTCTTCCAAGCAAATGAAAGAATTGCTGTATCTGCGCAAAAACACCAATCGTCAGAGCGCGGATGTTAAGCAGTTAACACAAGAGCATATAGAAACATTAAATCAAAAAATTGCTCAATTGCAGGAAATGGTCGACGCTCTACAGAACTCTTTTGATAACTGTGCAGGTGATGATAATGCAGATTGCGCTATCTTGGAGGATCTTGGACAAGTCAAATAGAGCAAATATATCAGCTATACCTCTGTATATGACATCTCCACATATTTTTAAGAACATGCCGCTTGTATCTTGTATAAAGTAAGTCAATTAACTTACAATAGTATTGTTAATAAGTTTTGTTAAGTTAACTTATCATAACGTATCAATATCTGTTCGATTCAGATCAATACTCCCTGTGCAAGACTTATGTAATGAATCTACCATGACATCAAAACACACTCACATTGTACGACGCCGCACCGCACTGTCGGCGAGGGTGATGTGGACGGGCATGTTGCTTGCTTGTTTTGCATGGTTGATACATGCGTCGCCATTTTTAGCCACGCTATGGGATAGCAGTATTGATGATGTTGATAATCAACATCACCCTCATTTAAGTCATAATTTGCATGTTGAGCTGGCGCCTATCATATCTGCGGTTGAGCAGTATGAGCGAATCAAAGCCGATATTGCTCAAACCAATCGCACATCACCTCATGACAGTGCTGCCCACCAGTTATATTTTTATGACACATCTACTTCTAAATCGCTATCCACAGTAGCTGACGCAGAGTCGAAGGTTATCGACGTCACTGTTGCACCAGCGACATCACCAAATTTACAGTATCACGTTAGCACTCAACGCTCCGAGTCCAATAACGGACATCACAGTCGCTGTGGTCTTTGTACGACAGTGGCGGCAGCGCTTCTCCCCTCTCTTATCAAGTTAAACAAGCCCTCTCTCATTGAGCCTATCACTACCATAATGGCCATAAGATCCGATGAAGCGAGTTCTTATGTCGCTAGCTTCGTTCGGCCGTTATCACGTGCACCGCCTCCTATCCTGCAAACATAATCAGTCATTACTATAGGCATTCAACTTTCGATGTTTGATTGTCGGCTTCGTGCGGTCGATACTTTATTCCAGATATCAAACGCAGAAGCATCGAACATAAAAATGTTGAATCACCGCTATGACTGATAACCGAAAATACAATCCCCTTTATCACGTGTTTTTCAAAGTTTTCAGGACAGAGTACTATGCAACATCTATCAAAAAGTACGGCACCTGCATTAAGACTTAGCGTTTTGGCAGTGGCCCTGTTTCAAATCAGTAGCGCATACGCGCACAATGGCGAAGATCATTCTAATGATGATATGCCAATGGCTTACCTGCCAGCTATTACCGTAGAGGCAAGCGCGTCAGGCGCCAATAGTCTCGGGACCTCTGCGACGCTTAATCAAAATGATATCAACCACCAGCAAGCAGCGACCAGTGATACTGCCACGATTTTGACCAAAATCCCTGGTATCAATGTCCAAAGTGCAGGTGGCATCTCAAACCTACCAGTGATTAGAGGGCTGGCTGATAACCGTCTGCGCATCTTAGTAGATGGTGTCGACTCAATCGCCTCTTGTCCAAACAGCATGAACTCACCCCTATCCTATATCTCACCGAGCGCAGTCGAAGAAACCACTGTCTATGCAGGCGTCACACCCGTGAGTGTCGGTGGTAATAGTATCGGCGGTACCATTATCGTAGAATCAGCAGAACCAACATTCTCAGAAGACAGTACCGTTGTGACCTCAGGTGAAGTGGGTGCATTCTATCGCAGCAACGGCAATGGCTACGGCGCCAACGTTGAAACCACCATCGCTAATGACGTACTAAGCCTGTCGTATAAAGGCAGCTATGCAAAATCAGACAACTACGATGCTGGTGGTGACTTTAAAACTTATACTGATGCAAGTGGCAGCGGTCAAAGTTTGGCGAAAGATGAAGTTGGCTCGACGGCTTTTGAGAGCCAAACTCAGTCTGTCGATGTGGCTTATCAAAATGGAGATCATCTGCTACAAGGTACTTACCTATGGCAACACGTGCCAGAAGAGCTGTACCCAAACCAGCGTATGGACATGCTAGACAACCAGCTCGATAGAGTGAACCTGCGCTATAAAGGTGAGTTAAACTGGGGTCAGTTAGAAGCACAGGCTTACCACGAAGACGTCGAACACTATATGAACTTTGGTGAGGACAAACAGTTCTTATACGGTACAGCCGCTGGCATGCCGATGTATACTGACAGTGAGACCATCGGCGCTAACCTTAAGGGTATCGTTGATTTAGCTGACCAAAGTACAGTGACCGTAGGCGCCGAGTATCAAGACTATACACTCGATGATTTATGGCCCGCCTCTGGTACTGGCATGATGGGACCTAATGAGTTTCAAAATATCAATAATGGCGAACGCGAACGTATCGGTGTTTATGCTGAGTGGGAAAAACAAATAGCGCCACAGTGGACCACACAGTTGGGTGCTCGTTACGAAAACGTACGCACCAGTGCTGATGAGGTCAGTGGCTACAACTCAATGATGATGACCAACCAAGGCCGCGATAGCGCCATCTTTAATGCCAGTGACCGTAGCACCACTGACAATAATGTCGACGCCACTGCCATTGCACGCTACGATATGAGCGACAACAGCTCTATCGAATTTGGGGCTTCACACAAAGAGCGCACCCCTAGCCTATACGAACGGTATACATGGTCGACATGGGGCATGGCCTCTATCATGAATAACACTGTGAGTGATGGTAATGGATATTTCGGTGATCCCAATCTAAAACCTGAAAAATCTAATACGCTATCCATGACATTTGACTGGCGCGGTGGCGATGATAACTGGGGCATAAAAGCAACGCCTTATTACTCGCACATCGATGATTACGTTGATGCCGTACAGTGGGATTCAGCAAACAACACTGCCGCAACCACTCAGACAGCCAATCAATATAACGTGATGCGTTATACCAACCAAGATGCCAGAATATACGGCATCGATATCATAGCGGACCGCGACTTAGCATCGAACGCTTGGGGTGATTGGGGACTGGCTGGATCGCTGAGCTACACCAATGGCAAAAACAAAGATACAGGTTCTCATCTTTACAATATCATGCCACTCAATGCCAGTATTGCGCTCAATCATGAAAACAATAACTGGAAAAACCAAGTTGAAGTGGTTGCTGTAGCCGCTAAAAACAAAGTATCAACGCCGCGTAATGAGATTAAAACAGCGGGCTATGGTTTATTAAACCTAAGCACTGGCTACCAATGGGATGCGGTTAGCGTTGAGGCAGGTATTGATAATGTGTTGGACAAAAACTACGCATTGCCACTGGGCGGGTCTTATATGGGTCAAGGCAGCACTATGGGCATCAATAACGAGCTAACTACCGGCTCTAACTGGGGCACTGCCGTACCTGGCGCGGGTCGTTCGTTTTACATGGGCGTCAACTATAAATTTTAATTGAAAACTCGCGTTCTATCACTAAATCACTAACTCTAAAAATAAGCCAAAATATAATGGGTTTGGCTTCTTTTTTAATATTAAGCGTAAAAAAACCCTTCAAGCATCAGTTGTCGCTTGAAGGGTTTTTTATTTCGATTTAGCTAAAACTACATTAATTACCTTTAACTGCGGGCTAACTCGAAGATAGGCTGTCCGTATTCAACATTCTGACCACTTTCGACCAAGACAGCCATGACAATACCTTCTTTATTACTAATCACTGGCTGCAAACGGGTCAATTCATCAATAAAGCAGATGGTTTGACCTTTTTGAATATGGTCGCCTTCTTTGACTAGGTTTTCTGTTGTGTCGTCTTCACTTAAGTAGATCTGCCCTACATAGGTTGCAGATATTTGTACGGCATCACTACTCTGCTGTTCTGGCTCATGAGTAGCTGTAGTGTCTATAGGATTGGCGCTGACATTACTCTGCTCGCCTAAACTATTCACCACCTTGATAGATTGACCATTATCTGCAATCGTGACTTCGTGCAACTGACTACTCTCAACCATTTTGACCACACGTGCTATTTGCTCTATATCCATCATAAACTCCTTAAATTAACAGTTAACTCATACCTAGATATTTAGCAATGGTCATGGCACTCAGAATACTCATAACGATGGCGATTAACCAGCCAAATGCTGCAATCCAAATCGGATGCTTATAATTGCCAACAATATTTTTTCTGTAGGCGGCAATCAGGATGATTATCATGGCAATAGGCAATACCAAGCCATTTAGTGTACCAACCAATACCAATACTTGGGCAGGTTTACCGATAGTCGCGAACACCAGTGTCGAGACAACAATAAAGCCAATAATGAAGTAGCGTTTATGCTTCTCAATAAACGGATGAAAGTTGGTCATAAAAGACACAGAAGTATAAGCAGCACCAATCACTGAGGTCACAGAAGCCGCCCAAATCACCATACCAAAAATAACTTTACCGGCGTTTCCTAAAATATACTCAAAAGGCGACATCGCTGGGTTGGCAGGATCTAATGCAAAGCCTTGAGACACCACACCTAATACCGCAAGGAATAAAAATACGCGGATTACAGAAGCAATCAAAATACCCGAAACTGAGCTTCTGGTGACTGAGCCTAAATTCTCTTCTCCGCTCACACCTGCTTCTAATAAGCGATGCGCACCTGAGAAGGTAATATAGCCACCAACCGTGCCACCAACGAGCGTCACGATAGCGACGGCATCAATTTTGTCCGGCATGATCGTCTTACTGGCAGCTTCTGCTAGTGGCGGATCAGACTTAAAGACCACATAAATAATCAACACAATCAGGATAAAGCCCATCAACTGGGCAAATTTATCCATCATAGGGCCAGTTTCTCGGCCCAAAAAGATAGCAACAGCAATCACACCACTGATCAGCGCACCCGTGATAGGTGATATGTTGAACATGGACTGCATACCAAGTCCAGCCCCACCAATATTACCAATATTGAAAGCAAGACCACCTGCAATAATCAAGAAAGCGAGCAAATAACCGACACCAGGAAACACCAAGTTAGCGATTTCCTGTGCACGTTTTTTAGAAACAGCAACGATGCGCCAAACGTTTAGCTGAACGCCAATGTCCATGATAATAGATATTAAGATAACAAAACCGAAACTTGCCATGAGACTTTCGGTGAAAGTGGCGGTTTGGGTCAAAAATCCTGGCCCTACCGCTGATGTCGCCATCAGAAAGGCCGCGCCTAAAATGGCGGTGTTGTGTTTTTTTAGAGTACTCATAAATATCCTTGCTCTGTATGAGGTTGTTTAGTTGTTAGGGGGCGGATATTTATTTGGCAGAGATAGTGATTCCTTTGAGCTCTAACTGTTTCTTTATTTCTTGTGCAAATAAAATAGCATGCTCACCATCGCCATGTAGACAGATGCTTTGTGCTTCTACAGGTACGGTCTGACCACAGCTGCTAGTAACTGTCCCTTCAGTGACCATTTGTAAGACATGCTTAACGGCTTCATCTGTATCGGTGATTAAGGCGTTGTCTTTGCTACGAGAGACCAGCGAGCCGTCTTTTTCATAGTTTCTATCGGCAAACACTTCTGATATGGCTTCTAAACCATGCTTCTTAGCTGCTTTAACCAAATAACCCCCAGACAGACCCATGACTTTTAGGCTTGGATCAAATCGTTTGATTTCACTGACCAAAATATCTGATAAACCCTCATCAATAGCGGCTTGGTTGTACAGCGCACCATGCGGCTTGACGTAGTCTAGAGTCACACCGACCAAATCACAGAGCGCTTTGGTCGCACCCAGCTGGTATGCTAACAAGGCACGATATTCAGATTCACTGAGTGGCTCATGAATACGGCCAAAGTTTTCTCTGTCGTTTAGACCAGGATGCGCGCCTACGCTCACGTTGTTTTCTTTGGCCAATTGCAATGTGGCTAACATCTCGCTATAGGAACCTGCGTGAAGACCACAGCAGACGTTGGCTGAGCTGACTATCTTTAATAACTTATCATCTTGCCCGCAGCCTTCTGCCACATCAGCATTCAAATCAATTTTCATTGGCATACTCCTTTATTTGATCGATATAGTGTTGTCTTTTTTGCTGTTCTTTTAACGCTTGCTCTAGTGATACAACGACGAACTGGCAGGCTTTGCCAAACCTAATCTGTGCCATCAGACCTATGTCAGCATTGATAACGGTAGCAATTTTTGGATAGCCGCCCGTCGTTTGCCCATCTGCCATCAAAATAATCGGTTGCCCTTGCGGTGGCACCTGAATCATACCCATATCGACACCATGCGAGCTCATTTCTACTGGCTTACTAAATTCAAGCGCGGTTGCCCCGTCTAAACGATAGCCCATACGGTTACTACTGGTTTGTAGTTTCCAAGGCTGGGCCTCAAACGCATGTTGCGACGACTCAGTGAAGCAATCATATTCGCTGCTCTTTATCACTCTAATGACATCGGTTGGGGCAATGCGGGCAACGCCAATGACAGGCAGGTTTGATTCGGTTTTTACCGTTAATCTGTCATCGGCTTTTAGATATCGGCCGTCAAATCCGCCAAATTTGGCTTTTAGATTGGTGCTGACTGACTGTAATACTGGCTCAATATCAAAACCACCGTGCACACATAGATAGGTATACATACCTTGTAACGGACGCAAAAGCTTGAGCGTCTGCCCAGCGGTCGCATTGATACGCCAATAACAAGGAATACGCTTGTCGTCTAGATAGGCCTCGTATAAAGCACCGGTTAAGCAAAAGCTGACGTTTTCTTCAAACTTTATGGTTAGCTCACCGAGGGCTATTTCAATAGCAGGTTCGTTTGCCTCGTTCTTCATTAAAGCGTTACCAGCTTGTAGCGCCCAGCTGTCCATCACGCCATTTCTACCCACACCCATGCTTCGGTAACCCAGTCGTCCCGAACCTTGAATACTGGCAAGAGCATTTGCGGTTAAAATTTTCATCGATACCACCTGTCTGTATATCTTCTGAATTTATGTGGCTTTTATTTACCGCTTATTGATGAATATCAATCGCGGTAAAGGTCAAGGTATCACCAGCGTTCAGCAACGTTGGCGCGGACTTGGTCAAGTCAAATAAAGCAGTATCCGTCTGACCTAGTAGCTGCCAACCGCCTGGAGAATCAAAAGGATAAACCCCTGTCTGCTCGCCGCCGATACCCACTGAGCCTGCTGGCACTTGGGTTCTAGGAATGGCATGCCTTGGGAAGTATAGCGACTCAGACAAGCCACCAAGATAAGGAAATCCTGGCTGAAAACCGATGAAGTAAACGGTATAAGTGGCTTTAGTATGTAGATCGACGACGGCTTCAACTGAAAGGTTTAGATCATCCGCCATGGCCGCTAGATCGGGGCCATATTTGCCACCGTAATGCACGGGTATCTCGACGTGCTTACCTTGGATGGTTTTTGAAGGGATGTCATTGAGCAGTTCTGCCAGCTTATCTCTAAAAGCAGTCAGCTCAGCCCAAGTTAATGGTACGGTGAATACACTGAGCGTATTCATACCAATCACCACTTCGATGACTTCTGGCATTTTTTGGATACTGTCTGATAAAGCCCAGCATTTTTGTTGTTTTTCTAAGGTGGTCGGTTTAGGGAAAAACAGCGCTAGATTGGTTTCACTGCATATTTGCCATTGTAGTTCCATTAGCACGCACTCCATTACTTTTTAGCTAAATTTGGCTTTTATTTCGGTAAAGATGAAAGATATAAATAAGTAAGAAAAGAGATGATTTATATATTGTCTTGTATCCACTCTTCTAAATAATGAATGCTCATTTGACCCTGACAAAACACCTCATCTTCAAACAGACGTTGATGCAAACCAATATTGGTATCAATGCCTGTAATTTGCGCCTCCGATAGTGCCGCACGCATTTTTTCTATCGCTTTTTCTCTTGAGCGATCTTGTACACAGATCTTGGCAATCAAACTGTCATAAGATGGCGGCACGGTATAGTTTGACTCAGCATGGCTATCTACTCTGATACCAAATCCTGCTGGCATATGGCAGTAGTCTATGCGTCCAGCATTTGGCAAAAACGTCTGCGCGTTTTCAGCATTAATACGGCATTCAAAGGCATGTCCGGTAATGGCGATATCGCTTTGCTTGTAAGCCAGCGCGAGCCCTGCCGCCACTCTTATTTGCTCCTGCACGATATCAACACCCGTCACCATCTCAGTAATGGTGTGCTCAACCTGCACACGGGTATTCATTTCGATAAAGAAGAACTCGCCATTTTCGTATAAAAACTCAAACGTGCCTGCGCTTCTATACTGCATTTGCTCGCAAGCGGTGACACAGGCTTGACCAATTGTACGGCGCTGCTCTTCGGTAATACCGGGTGCTGGGGCTTCTTCAATCACTTTTTGATGACGACGCTGCATCGAGCAATCACGCTCACCTAAATAAATCGCATTACCATGGGTATCGGACATAACTTGTACTTCGACATGGCGAGGTGCTTGTAGATATTTTTCAAGATAAACGATATCGCTACCAAAATTGGCTTTGGCCTCTGTTTGCGTCATAGAGATAGCAGAGAGCAAATCAGCTTCTTTTTCGACCACGCGCATACCACGCCCGCCGCCGCCACTTGCGGCCTTAATAATGACTGGATAACCAACGTCACTCGCCATTTTGATAACTTGCTCTGAATCAGCAGGCAAAGCGCCATCAGAACCCGGCACACAGGGCACGCCAGCCATAGTCATTTGCTTTTTGGCTTCAACCTTGTCACCCATGTTTCTGATGTTATCAGCCGTTGGGCCGATAAAAACGAGACCTGAGTCTTCAACCAAAGCAGCAAAGTCCGCATTTTCTGACAAAAAACCATAGCCTGGATGGATGGCCTGCGCGTTGGTGATTTTTGCCGCAGAAACCAGCGCTCTTTGATTCAGATAGCTGTGGGTAGCATTGGCAGGTCCGATGCATATTGCTTCATCGGCTAGGCGTACGGGTAACGAGTCTTTATCAGACTCAGAGTGAGCAATGATAGATTGAATACCTAGCTGCTTACAAGCTCGGATGATACGTAGCGCAATCTCGCCGCGATTGGCAATTAAGATTTTTGTGAACATGTTTATTCCCTTAAAGATATAGTGTCAAATACAGTGCTTGTGCAGCGTCCATACAATATTGAGCAGCTTTAACTACCTGGCGCTATAATAAATAAGGGCTGTGCATATTCCACGACATCACCTTCATCGATCAGAATCTCTTGAATCGTACCATCAGCTTCTGCCTTTACCTCATGCATCATCTTCATGGCTTCAATGATACATAGCGTCTGCCCTGCTGTTACCTGATCACCTACCTTAAAGAACACTTCAGCTGACGGCTCAGGACGAAGATAAAAAGTACCAAGCATAGGGGCCAATACTTGTGATGAAGCGCTAGAGGAATTGGCGACCTCTGTGGTCATTGTTTCATCAATAGAGTGGTTGTCTGCACTGCTATTATTAGCAATGTTATTATGGGATTCTGTCGTTTGTGAGTCTAATTGAGAAATTTTCGAGTGGGAAGTATTGCCGATATGATTGTTATTTTCATTGCCATTGGCCTGACAAACGATAGAAATACGAGCATCACCATCAGTCACTTCTAGCGATTGTATATCAGCGTCTTCTGCGATCTTAATCAGCTTTTCTAAATCCGTAAAATTAATATTCATATTATTGGCTGTTCCATTAGAGTGAATAATTATGTTTTATAAAAACTTGTGCGATGTAAAAACAGATACTTAGATACTTGCAATGTAATTTATATAGCTAGAGTCTTACTTTTGAGCATTTTTTATTTAGCGGTATAGGCGTTAAAATTATAACACTGCCAAATCTTCATCCTTTGGGTCACAGATAAACATATGTCCTGGAGCATGTGTGATCATGAGTTCTGGCTTACTGGTCATTGCAATACTTTGAGGCGTGACGCCGCAAGCCCAAAATACAGGTACTTCACCCTCCTCTAGGCGTGATGCATCACCAAAATCAGGCGTATGAATGTCTGTTATGCCAATGACGCTAGGGTCTCCGATATGGACAGGCGCGCCATGTACTTGAGGGAATCGAGAAGTGGCTTGAACGGCTCGGGTGATTAATGGATAAGGTATCGGTCGCATGCTGACCACCATTTTTCCATGAAACTGCCCTGCAGGCTCGGTTTCTATGTTTGTGATATACATTGGCACATTATGATTGTCTTCGATATGCCTGATAGGAATAGACGCATTTAGCATGGCAGATTCAAAGGAAAAACTGCATCCTAACAGAAAGCAGACCAAATCCTCTCGCCAATAGTCTTTTAAACCTGATACCTCAGCCACTAACTCGCCGTATTTATATACTCGATACTTTGGGACATCAGATCTCAAGTCTGCGCCTTTTGCCATGAGACGTGGCTCTGCGCTACCGACATCAGTAACATCCAAAACAGGACAAGATTTTGGGTTTCTTTGTGCAAACAATAAAAAATCATAGGCCAAATTTTTGGGCACTATGACTAGGTTTGCTTGTATATGACCTTTACACATGCCAGACGTCGGCTTGTTAAGCTCATTGTTACTGATTAACGTTCTGACCTCCATCGGGGACATATTTGCTAAATCTAACATGATTACAACCTCTTACGTTTTATTATTTTTAGCAGATAAAAGTTTATAATCTGTTTTATATTGATATAGTTATTTATGATTTTATTTCATATATCGAGAACTATAATTATCGTTATGTAACTTATCAGAACAATTTCGATATGACAAGATATGAATACAGAAATATGCGATAAACATGATGATTGATCTTATTGAACACACAGTTAAGGATACAAATTAAACTATGAATAATGTCAAAAAAAAGGGCTCAAGCGTCGAGCGAGTTTTACAAATCGTAGAAGTATTGGCCAGATCTCCTAAGCCTATGGGAGTTATTGATTTAGCAGAAACATTGGACATCCCTGTACCTAGTATGTACCGATTGTTAAATCAGCTACAACCGCTTCAATTTGTCCAGTTAGATTTGCATGGAAAAGTAACCTGCGGAAAAAGAACACATGACCTAGCTTTAGACTTATGGAAAAACAGTCCTTTTAAGGCGGAAAGATTGGCGATATTACAACAGCTTTCTGCCAAAATTGGTGAGTCGGTAGGGATTGCGGTGTTGCAAGACTTAGAAGTGGTATATATCGATCGTGTGATATTTGACTGGCCTGTCCAAATACAGTTACCTACTGGAACCACTGTACCTATCTGGGCCTGTGCCAGTGGTAAATTATTATTGACGCAGTTGGCTGATAATAAGTGCGAGCGTATTGTAGAAAAACTATCGATACAGGCGCTCACGACTCGTACTCAGACTGACAAAAAACAATTAATGACGTCCATTGCTGAAGTACGTAATACACAGATAGGGACAGATAATGAAGAGTTTATTCCTGGTATGGTCGCCTGTGCTGTCCCGATTCCGAATGGCGACCAGCCCGCATTCGCCACGGTATTTACTCATAGTCCTACCGTCAGAAAATCTTTGGATGAGCTACTGAGTTATGTGCCTGTCATGCAAGAGGCGGCCAACGAGTTATCTGTTGTTTTCAATCATGAATATGATGAGTAGCATGTCATAATATGCTATGACTCTTGTGTCTCAAGCCTCTTAGGCCTTGATGTGAATATGAATGTAATGCGATTGTAGATAGCACACTTCCATTACATCAACGCTCACTTCCTACTTTTATTTTCTCAACCAAAAAGTCGATAGCTGCTTTTACTTTTGGCACCAGATAGCGCTGCTTTTGATACAGTAGATACACGGCCATATCAGCATGTTGCGTAATCGCTAACAGATGTTCAAATTTAATCTCCTGTAATGCGCCTGATTCAAGATACGATGACAATGCCCAGTGGGTAGACATTAAAATACCTTCACCATTACAAGCTTTTTTGGCCAACCATGGTCCGTTGTTTGAGATCGCAACTGCTGGCCCCGAAACATCATGCCATTGGTCATCCACGTGGCATAGCCAAGGCGTTGGCCCATTTGGCGCTTTGAAATACAGTCCTTTGTGTTCTTTTAACTCCATTACATGACTAGGTACACCGTAAGCCTTCAGATAACTGGGCGCCGCAACCGGTATAAACCCATTGTCCATGAGCCTAATAGCAATCACTCGCTCATTTGGTGCGTAACCACCGCGAATCGCAATATCGACATCGTCACGCCCTAGTGCAGACAGCTCATCACTGAGACTGACATCCAATACAATCTCTGGGTACAACTTACCAAACTCATCTAACAATGGCAGTAGTATCTTTTCACCAAAACCCACCATCGAGCTGATTCGCAAGCGGCCCATGGGCGTCGTTTGGTAACTGCGCACCGTTTCTTTGCTTTGCTCTAGCTGGTTCAATATGTGCTGCATATCATTGTAATAAACCTGCCCTACTTCAGTCAGCTTTACGACTCGGGTCGAGCGCTTTAATAATGTCGCGCCCAAACTTTTTTCCAAATCGGACACACGCCTCGATAATGACGATGGCGGCACTTTGAACGCACTTGCTGCCTTAGTAAAACTACCTGTTTCAGCAACTTTGCTAAAATACCGTATGGCACGTAATTGATCCAACTGACCTCTCCATTAAGTAAATAGTTTAGTATTTTCGCCTTATTGTTGTCTTAAAAGCAATAGTGATTCACGTTATTCCTTATATATAACCACATTAAAACCAGTAATAATGTGGTTAACTTGAACGTCGCAATTAAAATACGATTAAAAATAACTTTTATGTCAACAATGGAAGAATGACTTATGATTACTTTGCACGGTTTTGCAGCAAGCAACTACTACAACATCGTTAAACACGCTCTTTTATATAAAGGCATTCCGTTTCAAGAAGACCTTTTATACGCGGGTAGTGACGATCTATTGACCGTCAGCCCAGTCGGTAAAGTGCCTGCTATCACAATGCCTGATGGATTTAACCTGTCAGAATCGAGCGTGATTTGTGACTTCCTTGAGGAAACATATCCAGAAAAGCCGCTCTACCCGAACAATGCAGCAGAACGCGCGGCTGTACGTCAAATTATGAAAATAGCAGAGCTGTATTTTGAGCTGCCAAGCCGCCGCCTGATTCCTTATGTGTTTTCTGGTACTCAAGCACCAGACGCAATCAAAGACGAAGTACGCCAAGTATTAAGCCGCGGTATTGTTGCCATGAATCGCTTATGTAAGTTTTCGCCTTGGATTGCAGGCGAGCATTTCACCATGGCTGATATTTACGTTTATTACGTCAATACTATTGTCAACGCTTTTGGGTCTACTCAGCTGGAGTGGGATGTATTAGCAGAAGTGGAGGGTATGAAGGAATGGAACAAGGCCATGAGTGAAACTGACATTGCAAAAAGCGTTCAAGCAGATAGCCAAGCAAACATGCCTGAATTTATGCAACACGTGACTGCTCAAATCAAAGCCGCCAACGCTAAATAAAATGTGAGCTAATAAAAATTAGCCACATTAAAAGAATTACTAAAACTCAATAATCTAAAAAGCGACCAATACCATCAAGGGATTGGTCTAAAAAATCTAACTATTCGCAGGAGCAAACCTTATGACTGACAAAAATATTCAACTGACCTCAACCATCAGTGAAGACAACAAACTGACATTGGCTTTACAAGAAATTGATATGCCGCAGCCAGGTGCTGACGAAGTCGTGGTTCGTATTGAAGCTGCCCCGTTGAACCCATCTGATTTAGCGGTTCTATTTAGCGTCGCTGATATGTCTACTGCTGCGCAATCTGGTACAGACGAAAACCCAGTTATCACCGCTGACGTGCCAGCTAAGTTCATGCCATCTGTCAAAACTCGCGTTGGCAAGGACACGCCAGTCGGTAATGAAGGCGCAGGTACAGTCGTCGCAGCAGGATCATCTGATGCTGCACAAGCATTGATGGGTAAAACGGTTGCGGTCATCGGTGGTGGTACGTATCGTCAGTATCATTGCGTCAATGTACAGAGCTGCTTGGAACTAAAAGAAGGTACCACAGCGAAAGAAGGCGCCTCTTCTTTTGTGAACCCGCTGACTGCTTTAGCCATGGTCGAAACCATGCGCGCTGAGGGTCACAAAGCCATCGTACATGCCGCAGCCGCTTCTAGTCTTGGTCAAATGCTAAACCGTATCTGTATGGCTGATGGCGTAGACCTAGTAAATATCGTCCGTAGAGACGAGCAAGAGACGCTATTGCGTGATATGGGCGCAAAATATGTGGTGAATTCAAGCAGCGAGACGTTCCTTGCTGACTTAACAGCAGCGATTGCTGAAACAGGCGCAACGATTTCGTTTGACCCTATCGGTGGCGGTCAGCTAAGTAGTGATATTCTTAACTGTATGGAAGCCGCTATCACTCGTGATGTAGAAGAATACAGCGTCTACGG
>NZ_JBQSVM010000035.1:0-33459 GCF_052376235.1 Psychrobacter sp. AOP7-A1-24
ATATAAAAATGGCTTGTAAATGTTTTAAAGTAGAGATGCTTATAAACCAGCGTCTGCTTTTAAGATGTCAGCTTTGTCTGTTTTTTCCCATGTAAAGGCAGTCTCTGAACCTGGACGACCAAAGTGTCCAAAGGTAGCAGTCTGCTGATACATTGGTTGTAGTAAGTTCAGCATGCGGGTAATGCCGTAAGGACGCAAATCAAAATGCGTACGAATCAGACGAATGATTTCATCGTTACTTATCTTGCTAGTACCAAAGGTATTGACAGAGATAGAGGTCGGCTCAGCAACACCAATGGCATAGCTGACCTGTACTTCACAGCGATCTGCAAGACCTGCAGCTACGATGTTTTTGGCCACATAACGTACCGCATAAGCAGCACTGCGATCCACTTTTGAAGGATCTTTACCACTAAATGCACCGCCACCATGACGTGCCATGCCGCCATAAGTATCGACAATGATTTTACGACCAGTTAGACCAGCATCACCAACAGGACCACCAATCACAAACTTACCGGTTGGGTTGATATGATAGCGTGTGCCAGCATGCAATAAGTCAGCTGGTAGCACTTGTTTGATGATAGATTCCATCACGGCTTCTTGTAGATCAGCCTGTGAGATACTAGGATCATGCTGAGTTGATAGTACCACTGCATCAATCGCTACAGGTTTGTTGCCATCGTATTTTAGCGTAACTTGTGCTTTTGCATCTGGGCGTAACCATGGCAAATCACCTGCGCGGCGCAGCTCAGATTGACGCTCCATCAAACGATGGGCATATTCGATAGGTGCTGGCATAAGTACTTCGGTCTCATTACTTGCATAGCCAAACATCAAGCCTTGGTCACCTGCACCTTGCTCTTCAGGGTTGCTACGATCGACACCTTGGGCGATTTCGGGAGACTGCTTGCCTAGCATATTGATGACTGCACAAGTCTCGCCGTCAAAACCTAGGTCTGAATGGTGATAGCCAATGCCATTTACCGTGTCACGAACCAGACGCTCTAAGTCGATATTTGCGGTTGTGGTGATTTCACCTGCAAGTATGACTGCACCTGTTTTCACCAAGGTTTCGCACGCCACACGTGCATGCAGATCTTCACGTAGGATAGCATCAAGGATAGCGTCTGATATTTGGTCAGCCATTTTATCAGGATGACCTTCGCTCACAGATTCTGAGGTAAATAAGTTGTATTCACGCATAATGGGATCGCTTAATTGCAGGGACTGTAGTGTACGAACTCAGTCATTATTAAATATATCTAAATGAAAAGATGAACAGGAATCAAAAAATTAGCATATTTTACCGTGTATCGAGGTAAAACTCTAGCAATGGATGGTGTTATGAGGTAACTGGTGATAGATTAAGGGCGGTAAAAATCATCAACATGGCTATTTTCTTGCCAACGAAATTCAGTATGTTGTGCGACTTGATGGGCTCTATCAACGCCATGTCTATCAGCGATGAAACCAAGTGCCATATCCATGCCTGCGCTAACTCCTGACGAAGTATAAAACTTGCCATCGATGACCCAGCGTGCTTGTTTGACCCAATCAACTTGATTCGACTGAGAGATCACCCATTGCCATGCCAGTTTATTAGAGGTGGCACGCTTGCCATTTAACACACCGCTTTTTGCCAACAAGGCGCTACCAGTACAGACACTAAGTACCCAGTCAGCTTGATGTGTGAGGGCTATTAGCGTTTGCAAGAAGGAAGGGTTGTAGACTAGCTGCCGTGTGCCAAACCCGCCTGGTACTAGGATAATATCAGTTTGATACGTTAACTCTGTGACTGCAATCGTTTCCATAGGTACGCCATGCTTACTGCAGATGATGCCACCAGCTATCGAGGTAAATTGAATACGATAATGCTCAGGTAAGCTCCCAAACATCTCAATAGGTCCGAATAAATCTAAGGTTTCAAAGTCATCAAACACTAGCGCGGTAATCGTATGCATGTGACACCCTTATCTAAAAATATCTTTTATAAAGACAAGACGTTATAGCACCTTGCCACACCATATAATCATAGCATCAACATTATATCTGTCTATAAAAGTAAAACACACATTGATTAAACGGTAAATAATCAATGGCCATTATAATTCTAGAAATGCAGCTTTATCCTTGAACATACACTCTTCATAGACAGGGCAAGCGCCGCATTTGGGTGTACGAGCCTGACAGGTATAGCGGCCGTGTAAGATAAGATAATGATGGGCGTCGACTATGAAATCTTCGGGAATGCGTTCGACCAATTTTTTTTCGACGATGAGTACGTTTTTACCAGTGGCAAGCCCGGTACGATTACCCACACGAAAGATATGTGTGTCAACGGCCATGGTAGGCTGGCCAAAGGCAGTATTTAACACGACATTGGCAGTTTTACGACCGACACCTGCCAGTGACTCTAAATCTTTGCGGTTATCAGGAACGGTGCTATCAAATTTCTCAATCAAATCATGGCAGGTTTTGATGACGTTTTTTGCTTTAGCATTATATAAACCAATGTTTTTGATATAAGATTTTAGACCGTCCTCACCTAGTGCCAGTATTTCTTCAGGTGTGTTAGCTACTGGGTACAATTGCTGGGTCGCAATGTTGACACTCACATCCGTTGCCTGTGCGGATAAAATCACCGCAATTAATAACTCAAAATTGCTTTTGTAGCTTAATTCAGTGACCGGCTCATCAATGGTCGCTGCCAGCTTTTCGAAGAATGAACGTACGTCACGATTGGGCAATCGTCTTGAGGCCGGCGTATCAGCTGTTTTATTTTTGACCGTTTTACTCATGGCATTTTGACTATTATTTTAGTGGGTGGTGATGCTAAATTATATGCTAGCGCTAGCATTCATGCTAACGATTAAAGTATCTATTTATTAGCGCATTAATTGCATAATCAGCTATTACCGTTATTGCGTTACTTGCAATGACTCGAGCTCTGCTTGTAAGGATTCAAGCTCTGCTTGTTTCTTATCGTTTGCACGAACACTCAGCTGCTTTTCCAGTTTTTTAATTTTGGTACGGAGCTTGGCAGCTGCAATAGTATTTTTTGCTTGCGACTCACTGATGCTTAGAGACTGGCTTGCTGCATTATTGAGCTTAGCTTCTACCATACTGACCACAGGTCTACTATTGCTCGTATCGGCAAGCTGTTCTGTGACACGTTTGAGATGCGTATGGTAGCGTTGTCTTAAGTCCTCTTGCTCTGCTATTCGCTCAGGCTCAGATATTTCCCGCTCAATCGTGATTAAATCAATGCAATCAACAGGGCAGGGTGCAATACACAGCTCACAGCCCGTGCACAAATCTGTAAAAATCGTATGCATATGCTTGCCAGTACCAACGATAGCATCGACTGGGCAAGCAGGAATGCATTTGGTGCAGCCGATACAGTCATCTTCACGGATAACCGCACGAACCTCAGTCGGACGTTCAGAGGTAGCATCTACTGGCCACTGTGAAGGCACTGCCGTCAAGGTAGTGTCCTGAGTATCAATACCGAGAGTTTGAGCAATTGCGTCAGTGACTGGCTGACCACCGGGCACACATTTATTATACGGTTCGTCATCTAATACAATCGCAGCGGCATACGGCAAGCAACCATCTGGATGCTCACATAGTCCGCATTGCGTCTGTGGCAAACAAGCATCCACACGTGCAATTTTTGCCTGTATGTCAACGGGCAAGGTATCAATGTGTAATGTGTCAAACAAAATAGGTAGATTGACTAAGCGTATATTGGCGCTACTTTGCATTTAATTAAGGACCTTAATACCAGTCGTAAGAGTTAGTATTAGTATAAATAGTGATAAAGTATGGAGAAAGCGGTCTTTATAAAACAGTGTCTATAAGAACACGTGATCTATCAGCGTTTTACTGCTTATATTAGTGTGTTACTTACTTAAAAAATAAGGTTCAAAGTAACACGCTTATAATAGCAGCAGCGATTTTAAAGAGATGAGATGGAAAATACAACACTATAATCTAATGCTTTATTCATAGATAAGCGCAGTTATAAATTGATATTTTGCTCTTTAGCCACCTGGTCGATCAAATCGCGAGCGATACTGCCCTTCGGTGGAATTCTGGGTAGATTTGAGAGATCAAAGAAGTCAGCATGTGCTAGCTCATCTTCTTGAAGGATAATATCGCCACTGGCATACGATGCACGAAAACCAAGCATTAAGTTAGATGGGAACGGCCATGGCTGACTGCTCACATAGCGGATATCTGACACGCTGATATTGACCTCTTCTGCGACTTCACGTACTACTGCATGTTCTAGACTCTCTCCAACTTCTACGAATCCTGCGATCAAACCATACATTGGCGGTAGATTTTGCTGTCCATGACGATGATGATGAGCCAGTAATATTTGCATTTCACCCGTCACTGGATTTGGCCGAGTAATAGCAGTGATGACGCATGGTTGTACGCGAGGATACTGACGCAATCGACATACTGGACAAACCATGGCGCGTTCGCCTTGGTTAGCATTTACGGTAGAGCTAGCACAGCGACTACAAAACTGTGTATCTGCTTGCCAACTTAATAGTTGTATCGCTTGGCTAATCTGATCTGACAAGGCGACTGGCAAATGAGTCATCAGTTTTCGATAAGGAACAAAAGTGTTACCACTACTTTCAGAAATAATTGGTAGCGTCACATTATGAGCAACTGCATAATCATAAGTCATGGCGCGCGTTGCTTGAGCGGTAAAGCCATTAACAGTGTCATCTGCATGGTTGTTAATGTTATTACTATTATCTGATAGCCAATGACTGGGTGCTAAGCTCTCATGCAATGCTACATGACCAACCTGATACGCTCGCTCGCTCAAATCATTATTATCGGGCGAGAGTTGGACTTGTAAAGGCCACCAACCATCTGGCATTTGACGGCATAAGATACTGTCATCACTTAGTACAAAAGCATGGGCCATATAAAATTCCAAACATTATAAAATCAGACTGCATCGACGTAGACACAGACTTATCTAGAGTAAAGTATCATCAATTCTATATAAATCAGATACGTTATCAGGATTATTTCGACTGCTAGCTGTAGGGCTTTCACGCACCTAACTTGTATCTAAATTACTTTGAATTATCTTTATTTAAATGAGATGTCATGGTTAAGGTGTAATGACCATGACAATGAGGAAAGTTAAGCAGCAAGTAGATGGCTTAAGCTTTGTTGGCCAACGTCAAGTGCTTGCTTACTAACAGGGCGGTTATTCTCAAAACCATCCAAATGATGATCGACCGCCATGATAACATCAGCGATGCATGCTAATGTACTGTCTTCGATACGTTGTCCGCCTTCGATACGTTGTTCGATGTAGTTAGCCAGTTGACTCAACATGCTGGCAGGTGTGGGCAGTTGTAGGAAACGTACCGCTCCTGCTACTTGGCGCATCATGCTAGGGATATTTTGGATATTGAGCATGTCACGCTCAGGCTCCGCCAAATAATCATTGATTGCTTGCTCAGCACTAGCGATAGCAGTTCGGCTTTCTTGTATCAGTGTATCATTGGCCGTATTAAGCTGATGCAATGAGATATGCGGATTGTTCAGGGGTAGATAGATTGCTCCTGGTGTATGCATCTCTGCCATAGCAATAGTAGCGTTTTCTGCATGCATTAATGCCAGTAGCAAATGATCAAAATCCTCAGGGGAAGGTGTCTCCCAATGATCAACAGCTTCTGCTGCTGTACTCAGACTATCGGCGGCATTGGACAGACCTAACAGGCGTAATGCTGAACTCAGCTCAGTTAATTCTTTAATAATTTGTGCTGTCTGCATATCAATCGGGTTGATTGAATCGCCACGCGCATAACTGTCTACGTTTTCTTTAATAGCATTGATCTGATTTTGAATAATTGTATTTAATGTATCGGTAAGCTCGCGATTGGGACCGAATAAAAAGCGCTTCATTTGTTCAAGCTGAGCATCATCTACATGATTACTTGCATATTGTTCACGTAATTGCTGTGCTTGCTCGTTATCACGTTGACAGGCAAAGCTCACTAAATCTGCAAAACGGGTATCCATTATTGGTAAATAGCTTTGAAATTGCTGCTCTAAGTAGATGAGTGTATGTTTTTGACTCAGGTTTAGTGGTAATACTGCTGCAATATCAGTCACAGCAGCAGACGCCGCTTGCCAAAATAAGCTATCAGTATTTGAAGCGATTAACGCACAAGCTGCACTCATAGCATTCAAATTTTGCTGATCAGCAGAATCAATGTTGCCATCTTGATTGAGTAGTGCAATGCCAAGCCCACTACGATACGCGTTGGTCAGCAGCTCTGTGTCTAGATTGAGTGTGCTTAATGGTTCGAAGTTCCCTTCAGGATTAGCAATGATGACACTACTGCGACCAAAAGCCGCAAAATAATCTGCTTCAACAGGAGCTTTTTGACTATGTGCATTAAGCTTGTTGATTACAGGTATGAGTAAAGTGGGCTCTACCGATTCAGTCAATAGTACAAACTCGACATAACGATCTAAGGTCATGATGGCTTCTGATAGATCCATGATCAAATCAGTATCGTTGTTATCACCATTATCATAAAGTCTCTGTAAACCATCGACAATGGCATCATTCAACGCTTCTGCACCGACCAAAGAGATTAGCTTAAAAATACAGGACAGCTGCTTTAGTACTTCGATAGAGTCTGACAATAAAGGTGCCTGACTACTATCATCATTGAACTCACCTAGATGGATTTCAGTATCTTTGAGAGTTGCTACAACCTCATCATGCAGTAAATGGAGTGATGGTAGGTTAAAATCAGTAACACTAAGCGTTGGGGCGGTTAGCTTCATTTGTGCAGACTGGTCCATAAATATTTTTCCATAGTGTACTGATGAGAATAGCAAAGGTATAAGCTCAATTTAAAAAATATTGGTCAATGATGTTTTAACGCTTTTTATAGTAATAATCAATATTAAATTATACAAATGTCGGTTCAATAAAAATGCAAATGATAATTATGTACTAGCTTTTAGTGCAGGATAATCTTCTGATAAGGAGGTATACCAGCCTTGGTCAGCAGTTTCGTCCGCTGTTGATGCTAGTAATAAACTCGCTAAATTGGCGAAACTTGCATGAGCGGTCTGTCCGCCATCGGTATCGGTATCTTCTTCAATGGCAAGCGTGACCTGTCCACCAGTCATCGCCAGATATACTTCGGCTAAAATCTCTGAGTCAAGTAGTGCCCCGTGAAAAGTACGGTCCTGCTTACCAACATCTAGGCGACGTACCAGGGCATCTAGTGTGTTTTTTTGTCCAGGATATTGCTGCTTAGCCATCGCTAATGAGTCAGTCACTTGCACTCGATTGGCAAAATCATTCAGGCCGACTTTTGCAAACTCCATATTTAGGAAGTTCATATCAAAAGTAGCGTTATGAGCGATAATCTCAGCGCCATCCATAAAGTCATATAAGGACTGAGCAACTTGATCAAAGGTTGGTTTGTCAGTCAAAAATGCTTCAGAGATACCATGAATACGAATGACTTCATCATCCATACCACGTTGCGGATTGATATAAACGTGCAGCTTTTCACCAGTAAATTTACGCCCGACCAGCTCCACGATACCGACCTCGATGATACGGTCGCCTTTTAGTGCATCAAGCCCTGTGGTTTCTGTATCCATGATAAGCTGACGATCTGCTTCATGGCGGTGTATCGGCTCAGGTAGTAGAGGCTTAAAATGTGGGTTGGCACGGCTGGTATCCCCATCGAACTTAGGTGCATCAGACTCTATACTTGGCAACATATCATTGTCGACGGTATCATCTAGGTGCGTTTGAACGTCTGGCATATCTTTGGTACTCGTCGGGTTGTATGTATTGTCTTGATTACTACTAGGTTCTACAGAAATCTCTTCGTATATTTGATGGTTATCAGTGGTGTTCTGATTATTTTCTACTAGCGGCTCAGTCTCTGAAAGTTCTTCATCAAACTCATCTTCTATTGTATCTAAACCCAATGGGTCGAAACTTAGCCAATCATCGCTCGACGATTTTTGCAAAGCGTCAGTATCAATATCAGTCACTATGTGGTCTTTTTTTTTAGCCGTGTCTGCTTCACTGACTGTAGTTGAATGCCCGCTGTTGGAGGTGACACCTAGGTTTGCTAGTTCGTCTGCTTTTTCATTACCAGCATGTCCAGCGTGTCCTTTAACCCAGTGCCAGCTAACATCACGCTGTTGACAGAGCTTATCCAATTGTTGCCATAGGTCTTTATTAGCGACCGGCTTTTTGCTGGCAGTTTTCCAGCCTTTTTTCTTCCAACCCTCAATCCATTCAGTAATGCCTTTTTTGACATAGCTGGAGTCGGTCCAAATCTCAAGAGTTTGCTCATGTGTGCTATGGGTCAGGGCCTGTATTGCGCCCATGAGTTCCATACGATTATTAGTGGTTTCTTTGTCGCCACCGTATAAATCTTGCGTGCTACCATCACTAAGTATGAGATGAGCTCCCCAGCCGCCAGCGCCAGGATTACCTTTGCAAGCACCATCAGTATAGGCCACAGTCGTATTTATTTTAGCAGCCAATGGATCAATTACGTTGTCTTTATGAGTATTTGGTATGGAGTTACGGTTGTCTGACATAAAAGAGTATTGACCTGATAAGTAGTGAGCATAGGGTAGTATTAGAGCATCTCGTTCACGATATTCGAACGATGATGATGGCATTGCGAGTATAGCAAATCTATCATAAATATGGGCAGTCGTGACGCACAAAGTCATAAAACTACTTACGGTAACTTATAACATAATAGTAACGTCTTGGTTTTCTGTTAAAATAGCGAAGTTCGTGAAAATGCCTTGGTTTTTAGTGAAAGAGTTGCCTTTACCACAAATATGCTCAAGGTATTTTTCATATCCGCTATTTGATGGTGTTTTGACAATAATACACTTAATAAACGTTTCTAATGCATGGTTGCAGGATAACCCTATTATGTCCTTACGCTCAAATTTATTTAACAAGAGACTGACGTATCTAATGCTCAGTGTGACTGCTAGTAGCGCGATTTTTCTAAGCGCTTGTAATGATACTAGTCCCCAAGCAAACACCGAAGTTGCAGCAGACTTGTCTGTCTTTGAGGGTTGTTATACGGTGAGTCAAGATGAGCCTGCACAGATCAGGGTCAGCCAACAGGACGGCACTTGGGTGATGCAGATGAAAGAGCCAGTCACTGCTAAGCGTGTCTGGGATAGTCCAGAGCCGTTAGAAGTGATAGAGAATAGCGATATACCGCAGTTTTTCTCTATTGATCCAGACAATGTTGATGCGGTCATTGGACGCCCTGATCGAGTACTTGTTCTGGCTCATGTCAAACCGGCCTACGCAAATATTGATCCACTCTTAGACAGTGAATACTTGTCTTATATTTACCGAGGTGCCAATACTATTTACCGTGTGGAATGTGATGAGGTGAATACCGATATTTTAGCCAATCCACATGCTAACCTCATTATTGATAATGTTGATGACAGTATTTAAATAAGCATGGACTGTAAATATCATTATTGATCGCCGTTATTTTAATAAACAGTATTTTATTATCAATAGTCATACCATTAGAGTTAAGCAATATGAATTTTTTCAGTTACGTGGTACTAGGCGGGTTTTCTTACGCAGCGGGTTGGGCGGTAAGAACGTATATACTAGACAAGCAACCTAAGCCTGAGCAGCCTTATAATTTGAAACACCCCGCAATTTTGGGATATTTGGGTGCATTTTTTATTATCATGTTGGTTGTCTCGTGGCTACTTGGTCGTTATGCACTTGGCCATACTGTGATTGATTTGCCTTTCATTATTGTCAATAGCCTCGTTGCGACCTTTGTCTACTCGTTTGGTCTTAATCCAGAAAAAGCGAGCTATGATGTGCCTGATTGAAATTTAACGACAGAGAAACATGAAAAATAAAAGGCCACGTCCGAAACATTAATTCAAGGTCGTGGCTTTTTCGTTACTGCGATTTTTTAATCGCTTTTTCTTATCATCTAAAGTGTTAGTACTTACGAAACTTTCTTAAAGTCAGTACCAGTTTCATCGCTGCTTTCCTCATCAGTACTTATCTTATCGTCATCAGTCTTGTCAGTATCGTCCTTACCTTCTAATTTATTCTTATTAGCTGATTGTTCTTGCTTCCATTCTTTGTATTTTTGCAGATCTTTTCTGGCCTGCTTTAAACAAAATTTAAGGACGAGCGCATCATCGATATGACCGATAAATGGAATAGAGTCAGGAATGAGGTCAATAGGGTTTAGTACATAGATCGCACCAATAACGCCAGCTGAGATCGTTTTGAAAGGAATCTTACGGTAGTCACCTTTGTAGTAGTCTTTGACGAGACTCATAAACAGCATTAAATCATCACTAAACGGCTCAAGATAGCCGCTGTCCTCTAGTTTCTCTTTAAGCTTGTCTTCTTTGCCTAGTAAGTATTCCAAATTAGAGTCAAGTGACTTGTTTTTATCGGTTTTTTTGTTAAACATAATTATTGCCCTTTATTTTTTTCGATGAATTCATATTTACAGTAACAAATTTGGTCGACCTACATTGTGTGTCTCAGTAGCGAAAAAGTAAATATCGGTAAAGATTAGGCAACCATCAACGCTGAAAAAGCGTCTACAATATGTTGCTACAAGTTTTAAGCAAATAAATCATAAAAATAAAAGCGATAAGGTAGCAGTAAGATATGGGTATTAAGACTCAGTCATGGGATGACGATAAAGACAATCACGCAACTAAAACAATATCTGGGCTAAACCGTCGGCAGTTTTTACGTCAAATCGGCGTAAGTGCAGGTACTGCAGTGTTAGCGAGCCAAGGTGTTTCTCAAGCGTTTGCGGCCAGTCCTGTTGAGTCTGGTAATAGCTCGCAACTGACTAAGGATGATCTGCCAACTTCGTTGTTAGAGAGTCAATCGTCACAGGAATCACTGACGCAGTCAAGTTGTATCAAACCTACTATTGAGACACGACTTTTTGCCAGCTCTAACGTGGGTGGTAGTCAGGACCGCAACCAATTGGCATTAGATCGGGTGGCTTGTGCTGGGTTTAAAGTAGAGAATTCTACTATTACCAATCGTCAGTATTTACGCTTTGCGGGAACAGACTCACAGCGTGCTAGTGATTTTCAAAACCTCGCCACTGGGTCAATAGCTGCACCAAAGCTGCTACTAGGTGTGCGCGGTGGTTACGGTGCCATGCGAATATTGCCGATGGTGGACTGGGCGACGCTAGGACGGATTATGAAGGAGCGTGGAACGATACTCGCAGGCTTTAGCGATGTGACGGCTATCCAATGTGCGCTATTGGCAAAAGGGTCAATGAGCTCACTTGCCGCGCCAATGCTCTATAGCGAGTTTGGCAAAACCGCGCCTGATCAAGTCAGCTGTCAGCAATTCATCGAAGCATTAACCAATCCCAATCTAACTATCAGCATACAAGATGCTTCGCTAACCAGTCAGCAGCTACCTGCCATACTGACAAAGGGTGAGCCGAAACCATTAACTGGTACGATGTGGGGTGGCAACTTAAGTGTCGTATCAGCGCTGGCAGGCAGTGAGTATTTACCGCGCATCAATGGCGGTATTGTGTTTCTAGAAGATGTCGGCGAGCAGGCGTATCGTATTGAGCGTATGTTGTACGACTTATATCTCGCAGGTGTCTTTAAAAACCAACAAGCGATTGTGTTTGGAGCGTTGTCTGGTACGGGCGAGGATAGCTACGATAAACGTTACGATGCTGCCACAGTCATTCGCCAATTACATGAATTAACAGGGTTGCCCATTTATAGTGGTATGCCTTTCGGTCATATCGGCAAAAAATACAGCTTTCCGCTGGGAGCAACTTGCCAGCTTCGACCTAATGCAAATGGTGGCTACCAGTTATCATTTACCGATTACCCAACCATCAAGGCTGATGCTATTCAAGCAGCAAGGTTATGGCAAACTGCTTAAACGCTCAGTACTAATTCTTAACTGCTATTCACTGTCATGACTAAATAGCCAACCGTGAAAACTTATCTTGATACTCTTTAGGCGTCAGCTCTGTCGCGCGTTTAAATAGACGCGTAAATGAGGAAATATCATCATAACCTACTTGATCGGCAAGTGACTTTATTGATACATCGCCCAGCTCAAGTAAGCGTTTGGCTTGTTCAATTCTGACAGCCTGAATATACTCAATCGGCCGCATTGCCACACAGGATTGAAAGCGCCTATTCAAAGTCCGCGGGGTAATATTTACCATGGCAGCCAGACTGCTAACTTGTAATGGCTGCCGAAAGTTTTCTTCGATATATTCTTGTACTTGTTTGATTACGTGGTCTGAATGTGGTTTATGCAAGGTCACATTGGTGTAGCTATTTTGACTGCCTCGTTTGCTATCGATGATCTGGGTTTTTGCCACTTGGGTAGAAATCTCGCGCCCGCAGTACCGCTCAATCAACAGTAACCCCAAATCATAAAAAGCACTACCGCCTGCCGCACAGAATATATTGCCTGATTGATTGGTGAACTCGCTTCTGGAATGGGTCACAAACTGATTTTCTTGTAAGTCCACCAATGGAAAGTCTGCCTTAAACTTATTGGCATAGCCCCAGTGCGTGGTGGCTATCTTATGATCTAACAATCCTGCCTTTGCCAAAAAAAATGCCCCACTACAATTACTTGCTATATCTGCCTTGGTATTCGCAAGCCGTACTAAGTGTGGCAGTAGCTCACTGTTTTGCTTCAACACTTTATCAATAGAATCTCCAATGGTTGGCACAAGCAATAAGTCGCACTCTGTCACGTCTCGAATATCGCAGTGGGCCTGCATGATTAACCGATTACTGCATCTGATATCGCCGCCACCCAAGCTTGCTATCTGTACATTAAATCGTGGTTCTACAGATTCATTTGAAAAGCGTTGCCAGCTGACTCCTGTGAATGAAAACAAGTCTAATGCACCAGAAAGTACACTACCGAGAACGCCATCGAAGCCAAGAATAATCATTTTAAAAGGTTTGAAATAGGGCATAAGTCACTCGTTTCCTTTGCTGTACTTACCAAAACAGCCATTATTTGGTCAATTTCAGCCAATTATATACTCTCTTAATGTCTTATTTGACCATAATTATGTCATAAATGACAATACGGACATGTATCAAATTAGACTAATATCAATTGATAACCACATTTAATCAGTTAACGAGAATACTATGGCCGCAGATACCCTCCTAAACGATTTCGAATTACCGTTCCAATTGTATGACGTGCTAGGTACAGAAACACTCACCGAGCATGCAAAATTTTCAGAGCATAGCCGCGAGACATTCGATGCTGTGCTGGAGACAGCAAATAAGATTGCGACAGATTTGTTTTTGCCACACAACCATATTGCAGATAAGAACGAGCCGCAGTTTGATGGTAAAAAAGTCAGCATGCTAAACGATGTAAAAGTCGCTTTTGATGCGTTCCGTGAGTCGGGTTTTATCGCAGGTCGTTACAGCTTCGAAGATGGTGGCATGCAGTTACCTGAAACGGTTATGACAGCCGTGGCAGGTTACTTTATGGCGGCCAACCCATCAACGACTGCCTATCCATTTTTGACCACAGCGGCCATTAACGTCATCTCACACTTTGCTAGTGACGAGATTAAAGCAGCATTTATGCCGCGTATGCTGACAGGTGAGTTCACCGGTACTATGGCACTGACCGAGCCACATGCTGGTTCATCACTTGCCGATATCAAGACCATCGCTGTAAAACAAGATGATGGCTCGTACCGTGTCAAAGGTAGCAAGATTTATATTTCAGCAGGTGATCATGAATTGTCTGACAATATCGTGCATCTAGTATTAGCCAAAGTGCCAGGTGGTCCAGGCGGTGTCAAAGGTATTTCTTTATTTGCGGTGCCTAAGTATCGCTTGAATGATGATTTGTCTGTTGGCGAGCGAAACGATGTACACCTGACTGGCCTGATTCATAAGCTTGGTTATAGAGGAGCAACTTCTACCGCATTGAGCTTTGGCGATGAAGGCGACTGTCATGGTTATTTGATCGGCGAAGAACATTTCGGTTTGCGTTATATGTTCAAAATGATGAATGAAGCGCGTATTGCCGTTGGTTTCGGTGCTTCTATGATTGGCTATCGCGGCTATCAGTACTCACTAGATTATGCCAAAGACCGTACACAAGGTCGCATCGCGCCAAATAATAAGCCTGAGGATGATGCAACAGCTATTATTCAACATGGTGACGTAAAGCGCATGCTATTGGCGCAAAAGGCCTACTCTGAAGGTGGTATCTCATTGTGCTTATACGGCTCCAACCTCATTGACCGTATCAATACTTGTGAAGACGAGACGCTAAAAAACGAGCTAACAGAATTATTGGATCTGCTAACGCCAGTGCTAAAAGCATGGCCATCTGAGTATGGTCCAAAAGCCAACGATTTAGGTATTCAAGTACTGGGCGGCGCGGGCTATACGCGTGAATATCAAGCTGAGCAGTTTTGGCGTGATAACCGTCTAAATCCTATTCATGAAGGTACAAATGGTGTGCAGGCGCTAGATTTGTCATTCCGTAAGTTATGGCAAAAAGGTGGTCTTGGTATTCAAATTCTAAAACGTGAGATTACACAAGATTTAGAAAGCATCACTACGCCTGAGAGCGCACAGCTTGCGGGTAAGCTGATGCCTTATATGGGTCAGTTGCATGAAGTGCTTGTGCATTTAGGCAAAGTTTTGCAGACAGAAGAAGCACTGACCCTGACTGGTAATGCTCAAGCGCTGATGAACATTTTTGCCTCAATTGTACTGAGCTGGATTTGGATTCGCCAAGCCAGTAAAGCTGAGCAGCTATTAAGTACGACGCAAGATGTTGAGCAGCAGAATTTTTATAAAGGCAAGATACAAGCGGCCAAATACTTCATCGATTGGGAACTACCATTAGTTAAACGTGACATCGAAATTTTAACCAACACCAATTCAGTTTGCACTGATATGCAAGCGGATTGGTTCTAAAGACGACTCTAAAAGCAACTCTAAGGAAAGAGACATGACAGCAATAAATAAACAATGGCGATTAAAAGCAAGACCTGTTGGCGCGCCTAGTGCTGAGACTTGGGATTATACCGAGACAGAAGTTCCTACTATTACCGATGGTCAGCTACTGATTAAGGTTGAATACATTTCTATCGATCCAGCAATGCGTGGCTGGCTAAATGATGCCAAATCTTATATCGCACCAGTACAAATTGGTGAAGTTATGCGCGCCGGTACTGTGGGCGAAGTGATTGAAAGTAAACATGAGAAATTTGCCGTGGGTGACTATGTCGCAGGTCACGATGGCGTGCAGTCATATGCCGTCAGTGATGGTACTAATTTGCATAAAGTTGATCCAAGCTTAGCACCGCTGTCTTACTACTTAGGTGTCTTAGGTATGCCGGGTATGACAGGGTATTTCGGTCTTCTAAAAACAGGTCAGCCAAAAGCGGGTGAGACGGTGGTCGTCTCTGGCGCAGCCGGTGCCGTTGGTAGCTTGGTTGGTCAGATTGCCAAAATTAAAGGCTGCCGAGTCGTTGGTATCGCAGGCGGCGCTGAGAAATGCAAATTCTTAGTCGATGAGCTTGGGTTTGATGCGACAATTGATTACAAAAACGAAGATGTCAAAAAAGCACTGAAAAAAACTTGTCCAGACGGTGTCGATGTGTACTTTGATAATGTAGGCGGTGATATCTTAAATGATGTGCTTACCCAGATTAATCTGCATGCACGTATCGTTATTTGTGGTGCGATTAGTCAGTACAATAACACTACAGAAGTGAAAGGCCCATCGAACTATTTATCATTACTCGTAAACCGTGCTCGTATGGAAGGCATTGTTGTCTTTGATAATATCAAAGAATATCCAATCGCTATGAAAGAGATCGCTGGCTGGATTCAGTCAGGTGATATGAAAGTAAAAGATCATATTGTTGAAGGTATCGAGACTTTCCCTGATACTTTGATGATGCTCTTTAACGGTGAAAACTTCGGCAAACTAGTACTTAAGGTAGAGGGATAGATCATGACACTGAATACAAACGGAATTGCATCAGATGTAGCTGATAAACGCATTTTGATCACGGGTGGTGCCTCGGGCATCGGTGCAGCAAGTGCGCTATTGCTAGCCAGTCGCGGCGCCAAAGTTGTCATTGGTGATATGGCAGAAGAGATGGGAGAGGCGGTTGCCAAACAAGGTCAAGATGCTGGCAATAGTATTGCCTTCAAAAAAGTGGACGTGACCAGCGGTGATGAAGTACGCGCGTTATTTGACTTTGCAGTGGAGACGCTTGGTGGCCTAGATGTTGTGATAAACAATGCTGGTATCGATCATAAGCCATCCCCAATGCATGAGCTGAGTGAAGAGGAATTTGATCGCAATATTGCCGTGAATTTAAAAGGTGTTTGGCACTGTATGCGTGCAGCCGTAAAATGTATGCTACCCAATGGCGGTGGCCATGTGATCAATGTGGCATCTATTGCAGGCCTACGTTCAGCGCCTATGATTTCAGCTTATAGTGCGGCCAAACATGGGGTGATGGGTCTTACTAAGTCTGCTGCCCATGAATATGCCCGCGCCAATATTCGTTTCAATGCGGTATGTCCAAGCTTTATTGATACACCAATGGTCCGTAATACCATGGCGACTATGGATGAGCGTACGCAGCAAGCAACAATTAAGGCCAGCCCGCTACGCCGATTAGGAAATGTAAACGAAATTTCTAATGCGATTGCGTGGCTTGCCAGCGATGAAAGTAGCTTTATGAATGGTCATGCCTTTACCTTAGATGGTGGTATGCTAGCGTAACTGCGATCGTTGAGTACTCATTGTTCAATTGGCTAGTGCGCGATAATCGCTATTGTATCTAACAGCGATTATCCGTATTCAATGATTCAGTAGTGCTCAGAAACAAATGCTCAAAAATATGCAATTTATAAAAATATAAGGAATAATGATGAAAGATTTATTTGATTTAACCGGTAAGGTTGCTCTAGTAACGGGTGCCAGCCGTGGTATTGGTGAGTCTATTGCTCGTCTATTGGCATCTAGAGGCGCACATGTGATTGTCTCTAGCCGTAAAATTGATGCTTGCCAAGCAGTCGCTGATAGTATTAGAGCTGATGGTCATAAAGCCAGCGCTTTTGCTTGTCACGTAGGTGAAATGGAACAAATTGATGCGATTTTTGAGCATATTAAAAGCGAGTTTGGTCAAATTGATATCTTAGTCAATAACGCTGCCGCCAATCCATACTATGGTCATATCTTAGATACAGACTTAGCCGCTTTTGATAAAACAGTTGAAGTTAATATCCGTGGTTACTTCTTTATGTCGACCGCTGCTGGCAAAATGATGAAAGAGCAAGGTGGCGGTGTCATTTTAAATACCGCATCAGTCAATGGCTTAGTAGCCGGCGATAAGCAAGGCATCTACTCAATCACCAAAGCTGCAGTCATCAGCATGACTAAAGCCTTTGCCAAAGAATGTGGCCCACTCAATATTCGAGTAAATGCGCTATTACCGGGCCTAACGGATACCAAGTTTGCTTCTGCATTGACGACCAATGACAAAGTCTTAAATATGGCACTGCATGCTATCCCACTAGGACGCGTTGCGAACCCTGATGAAATGGCTGGCACGGTATTGTACTTAGTATCTGACGCTTCAAGCTATACCACAGGCGCGACTATCGTTGTCGATGGTGGTATGCTGGCTTAATTAGCCGATCAGAAAACTTGGAATATAAATTCAAGAAAAGTTAATTAAGAACCGCATGAAACTTATTTTCATGTGGTTTTTTTTGATTTGATTTTTTGATGGAGTATCTAAATAATCTTGGTTTTTCACTAACAAATAAATTGCTAATTTTAAATGAGCATCAGCTGTATAGTGGCATAATATAGATGCTAAAAGTCGCTTGGATAGTATAAAGTCACTTGGGCAATATAATGGAGTTACGCATGGATTCAGTTATTAATCAAAAAATAAAAACGATTTTTCGAAATAAAACATGGTTGTTTGTGCCAGCAACTCGAATTGATAGAGTAGCGAAAGCCTTTGCTAGTGGCGCAGATGCAGTTATTGTTGATTTAGAAGATGCCGTTGCGCCAGAAGATAAAGCACCTGCACGTGAAGCATTGCAGCAATATCATAACAGTGCTGACTATCAGCCAGTTTGGGTACGTATTAATAAGGCAAGTAGCGAAGAATTCTTTAAAGACATAGTACTCTGTCAAACAATGCCTAATCTGGCTGGCGTGTTATTAGCCAAAGCTGAGCAAATATCCGATATAGAGAGCGTACATCAGCTGACTAGTTTACCCGTGATTGCCTTGATTGAGAGTGCTGTTGGATTATACCAAGTCGATAGTATGGCAAAAGCAGTCGGCTTGACCGCCTTTAGTTATGGATTTCTAGATCTGTGCAATGATTTGCACGTGCAAGTAGCAACGCCTGCTGCCGATATCATCGCCAATCAAATCCGCTATCAGCTAATCCTGACATCAAAGGTGCATCAATTATCACCGCCTATCGATACCATTTACCCTGACTTCAATAATGAAGTAGGGTTGAGCAATCGAGTGCAGCTATGGTCACAGATGGGCATGTCGGGGATGCTTTGTATTCACCCCAAGCAGGTAGCAATCGTGCAACAAGCATTACAACCGACAGATAAGACACTGTTATTTGCTCAGCGTGTGGTTGAAGAATACGAGCGTAGCGGACAGGCTGTATTTGAGATAGATGGAGAGATGGTTGATGCGCCAGTAATTGAGCGTAGTCGTCAACTCTTGGCAAAGTAGCAGGTAAATCTGTAATGCTTTATCATGAACCATAGCCATTCACATTCGATAAAAGCACATTATGATTTTTATTAACAACAATATTAGCCTCAATGATAATGAGGTAGAAATCAGCGCCATACGAGCGCAAGGGGCAGGTGGGCAGAGTGTCAACAAATTATCTTCTGCCATTCACCTGCGCTTTGATATTAATAACTCAAGTCTGAGTGATCAATACAAGCAGCGACTGCTAAATAGTAAAGACAGCCGAATGACCAAAGAAGGCGTGCTAGTCATCAAGGCGCAGCAGTTTCGAACGCAAGAGCGCAATAAAATAGATGCGCTTGAGCGCTTACAAAGCTTTATCACCAAAGCTACTTATGTCAATAAGACGAGAAGGCCTACCAAGCCAAGCAGAAATGCCAAACGTAAACGGGTGGATAAAAAGACCCAGCGCGGTAAGACGAAGGCTTTGCGCGGTAAAGTGGACTTTTAGAGAACTCGCTATATTAAAGTTTGGTGTTGAGGAGTTTTGTGGCAGCAAGTTTATAAATTATCAGTGATAGTAGGTTAGGTTGTCGCAATTTTTAATTGTAAATCGGTATAGGCAATAGTTAGTTGCCTATACCGTTATTCTAGATTAACTATTTATTTAGAATGCACCGTTAAGTCCAACGAATAAGCTGGTTGAATCGTCGTCATTACCTTGTGAGTGTGTGACACCAGCATTGGCGTTCAACAGGCCAAAGCTTCTAGACAGTCCAAGTGTCATGGCAACATTATCATCATCAGTTTCGATGGTAGGCGTTTCAAAGCTGATGTTGGATAGCGTATTCAAACGAGCTGTTACCGCTTCACGATTATCACTCAGCTGCTTTTGATAATGAATATCACCAAATAAGTTAAGGTTCTCCATCAAGCTATGATTGGCTTTGAGTCCAAGCTTACCGTATGTCGTAGAGTATTTCTGCTCATCGAACTGCATGGCAACGCCAGACATCTCTTTTTCTTTAAGCCCATCGATTTTTACGCGGCTGGCTGTTGCACCGATATAAGGTGTGACAGCAATATTACTCACTTGCATTGGGTAGCCTGCCTGTAAGTTGGCATAAAAGCGCTTACCATCAGCGTTTGATTTGAACTGCTGTTGGTTACTACCAAGTGTGACAGCACGTGTGACATCGACATCCATGTTGCCAAAGCCTACCGCACCATTGATCTCTAAGCCACCAAATTTATTACTATGATATACACCGAAACCGACCTCTCCCAGATCAATATCACTCAAACCTGTGCCGACGTCCGAGTTTTCAAAGTCCTTTTGGGTGATGTTGCCGTACAAGCCTGTCACTGCATTGGCTGAGTTAGGATGAGCAAAATCTACACCAAGCAATACTTGGGTATTATCATCACCATCAAACCCTGCAATTTCTTGATTAGCGACTTCACCGACGACCCATAGTGTACGGGCAGGTTTTTGCTCACTGCCTTGGATTTGGTTGATGTGCGACTGTAAGCGCTCATTGGTTGCAAGTCCAGTTGTGGTTGCAATATGTGGTAAGACACCGATTAGGCTAGGCGCAGTAACGACAGCATTTGCATAGTCAGCAATCATTTGATGCGCTTTACCGGTTGGATGGATACCATCAGCAAAGAAGTAGGTTTCGTTAGCATCTGTTTCTACGAGAGTGTCACGACCACAAGTTAGAGAGCTATTGCTGTCACCGCAGGCTTCATCGGTCACATTAGTAAAGCCATACTGAGCAGGCGACGCGGTGATCTCTCTTGTCAAGCTAAACATATCTAGCGGTATGATATTTGCTCCAGTATTTTCGGCGGCACTGAGCATAAATTGATTGTAGAGACTGGCCGCACCAGTTGCAGATGCTTGGGCTGTTAATGCATCTATAAGGTCTTGACCTTCTAGATCAGGGTCTGGGGTAAATCTAGGGGTTAGACCAACATCAGGAATATTGGGTACTAAAATATATTTAGCACCGTTGTCCTTTAGTGTATTAATCGTTTCGGTCTGGCTAGCTACTGCCCCAAGTATGGTCGCTTGGGCATTAGTAGGATTTTCAGCCGCCGCAAGCAAGTCATTGGCACCTGCCCAAACCACATATAATCCATTAGGGTCTACTTTGTTATTGGCAAGATAACTATCGACTTGGCTATTGGCAGAAGCTACTGGAATACCAAAAGCTGTGACATCTACACCTGCTCTTGCCCCGCCGATCGCATAGTTATTACCAGTTTGACTACCATCAAAAGTATTGGCGGTAGATGTTGTGCCCAGTTGCTCAGCGAATGAGGTCGCCCATGTATTGTCAGGATTGGTAGTGAACTGACCTGATTCTTCAAATCCTAGAGGTCCTTGAGTAAGGGGACTAAAGTAGCCCCCATCGGTCAGGCTATCACCAAAAAAAGTAACGCTGTCATAGGCATTTGCGTGAGCAATACCAGTGATAGATAGGCTGATAGCAAGCAAGTTTTTGGTAAAAGTTTTGAGAGTAGTATGGCTAACTTTGGAACGTGAGGTATTACGAGGCATAGTGACTTCCTTGTCAACAATGTAATAGTTTATTAATCGAGTGTAACTACTTTTTAAAATGCTAGCAATCATTTTGATTGCGAAATTGCAAGAATATGGCCTTACTTGAGTAAGTCTTTAGAGCATTAGAAAATGCAGTAAATATTGAAAACTATATTATCTTACTAATATTATATTTTACGTACCTCTATACAGCGCTTTTATAGGTATTTAACTTTTATATGACTATTTATTCAGCATAGACATCAGTATCGACGTTATATCGACTAAAGCTAAGGTTGTTTCTGTGGGCGTAATAATAGAGCAAGTCCAAGTGCTACAAAGGCGGCGATACCAGATGTCATATAACTGACACTAAAGTCCCCAGTAATTTCTGCGAGATAGCCTGCTACTACTGGTCCGAGAGCTTGTCCTCCTGAAAACGCAAAAGTCAGCGCCGCGAGTGCGCTTGCTGCCGCCGCAGGCCCGAAGTAGTCTCCCGCAGAGGCAGACATAATGACAGGAACACTCCAAACCACTAAGCCAAACAGAATAATGGACGAATATAGTCCTAGACTCCAGTCAGTAAGCCCGACCAAAAGATAAGCGATAGCAAGGAAGAAGAAGGCCAATGCAAGACCAAGGCGTCTGCCAATATGATCAGAAATCCAGCCAAACAATATACCTGAGAACATGCTAAGTAACCCAATCCACGCCCAAATTCCACCTGCAGTCGCTTCACTTAATTGATACAAGCCAACCATGCTGGTGACGATAAAGGTGACGTAAACCATGTAGGTGGCACCATAGATGGCAAAAATGATCCCCAAATGTACGAGCAGTCTAATATTACTACGTTCTAGCTTTTTATTGTTTTTAACAGGTAGTGTGGGTGTACGTCCAAAAGGGTTTTGGCCAACATCGTTTGGATGGTTGCGAATCAAAACGAAAGTAAGCCAAGCGACTGCAATGTTAATCACGGCAAAAATTAGCCAGCCTGTCTGCCAAGATAGTAGGGTAGAGATGGGTAATAGTCTGGGTACGACGAAGCCTGACAAAATGATACCAAATCCAGGCCCCGCCATGACTAGCCCCAGAGCAAGCCCGCGGTGCGAAGGAAAAAACCAATGGGACATGACACTCATCATTGGTAAGACCACACCGCCACTACCGATACCTGTCAACACATAGAGTGCACAAAGCAAAGGAAAGCTTGTAGTAAAAGCCATACCGAGCATAGAGATGGCAATCAAGACAAGGTTTATCGTCGCAGTATTGCGTGTACCAAGCCGAGGTAGAACTAATGGGCTAAGCATAACTGCAACGAGATATCCTATTAGGTTAGCGAACCCCAATAGACCACTTTGTGTGTAACTTAATCCTAAAGAAGATGACATGGACGGTAGTAACATGCCAAATGCAAATCGACCTAATCCAAGTCCACAAAACATGGCTACAGATCCTGTCACAGCAACGATCCAAGAGTAATGTAATCTGCCTAGTTTAAGGGGTGCAGTGTTATCTAAGTTTCCTTGACCTGGACTGTCTTGTTGAGTCATTTCATCAGACATCATGAATCTCCAATAAGTTGAAAGTTCACAATGCACGTCGTAAATAAGTTTAGATCGTAGGCAACAACTTCCTTGTTTTGAATATTATCCATTTTACACTCATCCTTTTGTGCTTAGTATTTATCAACCTTTCGCTAAGTACGCTTATAGTCTAAGTATACTTATGTCCAATAAAATTAGTATAACTGTACCTGAACGTCCGTTCAATGAGTGTGTAGAAAATCCTTGAAATGATTTATGGGCTACATTGTGGTATGCATACATAAAGAAAATGCCAGCCCATTTAGATGGCTGGCATTATTCTGCTTGTTATTTTCTGACGGTTATTTCTCGACTACTATTTTTTGGTTAAACTTTAATATAGGCTTATTATTTAGCCAAGTCGCTTACTTAGTTCGGGAAAGCGCTTGATCATAAATAGCATCAAGAGTAACGCCACCACTGCGATGGCAGCACCCGTGTATCCTACGCTAGATAGTGAGATGTGCGTAACGGCATAACCACCGAATAGTGCACCCGTACCAATTCCTAAATTAATAATACCTGAGAACATCGACATCAGCATGTCTTGCGCATTGATATCGACCATGATGACTTTGGCCTGCATTGAGATAATCAATAGCATGAGCGCTGCACCCCAAAGCAAAGCGATAAAGCTGAGCGCCCATACAGAGGTCACTGCTAGCAATAGTGCAAGCATAGAGACAAGCATCAATATGGTCGATATCAGCATCAACCTGGTATTAAATTTGTCGCCCCAACGACTGAAAATAATACTACCTACAATTCCTGCTGCACCAAATAATAGAAGTACAAAAGTAGCAGCATTTTCACTGATATTACCGACTTGGCGCATAAATGGCTCTATATAAGAATAAGCCGTATAGTGCGCTGTGAAGACCAGTAATATGAGCAGGTACAGACAGACCAATAGGGGGTTTTTGAGTAGCTCTGGAATCTTTCTAAAAGACCCTTCAAACATACTCGGCAATGGTGGTAAGAGTCTCGCTTGTAGAATAAATACAATTAAGGCGATGACGCCAATACCACCAAATGTCGCTCGCCAGCCAAACCATTGCCCAACCAAACGTCCTAGCGGTACACCTAACACCATTGCTAACGATGTACCAGTCGCCAGTACGCTAAGCGCCATGGCTTTTTTGCCTTCAGGTGCGACGCGTATCGCGATTGCGGCCGTGATCGACCAGAATATTGCATGTGATAAGGCAATCCCAACCCGACTAATGAGCAGTACGTTAAAGCTCCACGCAAATACAGACAATACGTGACTGGCGATAAATACGGCAAAAAGCCCCAAGAGCAAGCGTTTGCGCTCAAACCGACTGGTCAGTAGCATTAGTGGCAATGACATCGCAGCGACAATCCAAGCATAGAGTGTTAACATCCAGCCAGTCTCTGCCGTCGTAATAGAGAAGTCTTGGGCAATGTCACTCAACAGCGCCACAGGGACAAACTCTGTGGTGTTCATAATAAAGGCACTAACGCCCATCAAAAATACTTGAAAATACTGAGTTCGGCGAGCGTTTGAGCTGGCCTCAAGGTTATGTGTCATAAAATCCAATACAGATGCAGATACTACGTGTGATAGGTCAAAGTGGGGCAGGTTTAATTAGAATACAAGAGTTGCGAGGCAAGATAGCAAGCCAACGTCAATCGTGAAAGATGTTTTTTGATAATGATTGTTAATCGAGCACTTATTAGAAGGTTTTAAAGAGAAAGAGGCTACTGAGTAATAGCAAAAACAGTTAAACAATTACAGTGAATGCTGAATAAACAGACCTCTAAAAATAATCGATTGACATTAGAGACGATCGGTCATAATATCTGTGAATGACAATTACTAAGCCAAAAGCCCGTCGAGGGCGTCCACCTAATGTTGAACGAGAGTTTACGGATACCCGTGAGGCTCTTTTAAGATCTGGGATGGAGATGCTGACAGAGCAGGGCTTTGCGACCACTGGGATTGATGCCATACTCAAACGCATCAATGTGCCTAAAGGCTCTTTCTACAATTACTTCAAAAATAAAGAAGCGTTTGGACAGGAAGTATTGCGGCAGTACGCGTTGTATTTCGCTCGCAAGCTGGACCATTGTTTTTTAAACGAGCAAGTGTCTCCTATGCAGCGTATTAGTGACTTTGTTGAAGATGCTAAGTTGGGAATGATCAAGCATGAATTTCGGCGCGGTTGTTTAGTAGGGAACTTGGGGCAAGAAGTAACCGTGTTACCTGAGAGTTTTCGTTGTGAGCTAGAAGGTATATTGCTTGATTGGCAGAAGCGTTTAGCGGCTTGTTTGCGCCTAGCAGTGCAACAAGGGCAGATACACTCTAATAGTGATTGTGATGAGCTTGCTGCTTTCTTTTGGATTGGATGGGAAGGTGCAGTTTTGCGTGCTAAGTTGGTGCAAGATGTCAATCCGTTAGATACTTTTTTCCAAGGTTTTGTAGCAGGAATACAGAAGTAATTTTTTTATCTATATTTTTAGACAACCGGTCTAAATTATTTTTACTCGTTTATAGACGATTGGTCTAAATAGGAGCGATTATGTTTAATGCAATATTAATTGGAAAAAATGACAGTGTTTATCAGTCTAATCTGACTGAGATACAGGACACGCAATTGCCAGAAGGGGATGTTACGGTTCGTGTGGCATATAGCACGCTCAACTACAAAGATGGATTGGCCATCACGGGTCGTAGCCCTGTGGTACGCACATTTCCTATGGTTCCAGGGATTGATTTAGCAGGCACTGTCGAAACAAGCAGCCATCCTCGCTACAAAGCTGGCGACAAAGTATTGTTGAATGGTTGGAGCGTGGGTGAGAAATATTGGGGTGGCCTGTCTCAAAAAGCACGGTTAAACGGTGACTGGCTTATCCCGCTTCCTGAGTCGATGACTGAGCGTCAAGCGATGGCGATAGGCACCGCAGGATACACAGCGATGCTTTGTCTAATCGCATTAGAGCGTCATGGACTCACACCAGAGAGTGGCGAAGTATTAGTGACTGGTGCCAATGGCGGCGTTGGTAGCTTTGCCATCGCACTTTTGGCAAACCAAGGTTATTCTGTTACTGCTTCTACGGGTCGCCTAGAGGAAGCAGAATACTTAAAAAGCCTCGGTGCAACGACGATCATTGACCGTAATGAGCTGAGTAGTCCAGCACGTGCGCTTGGTAAGGAGAGATGGGCCGCTGCAATTGATTCTGTTGGTAGTCACACGTTGGCCAACGTTTGTGCCAATACGTGTGAGGATGGTTTAGTCGCTACCTGCGGACTGGCTCAAGGCATGGATTTCCCTGCTACTGTTGCTCCTTTTATTTTACGCGGTGTCAGCTTGCTTGGAATTAACAGCGTGACGCGACCTTACGATGAGCGCGTAGAAGCATGGCAGCGCTTGAGCACGAGTTTGGATATGATACAACTAGAGGCAATTACCAAAGAGATTGGCCTAAGCGAAGTCATTCCGACAGCAAGTGAATTGTTGGATGGTAAGGTTCGTGGTCGAATAGTTGTTGATGTTAACCGTTAGTTTAGCAAGCATAACCTTTAATGTTTCAGCACTGATGTTTCTATGTTGAGCCTTGTGTTAGCACATGAATAAGTGGTGTATAGAAAAGTCCAGTATTGAGTGATCAATGTGAAAAAGAATTATTCACAAACGGTCACAAATATCAGTATTTATTTTCTATCGTCTGATGTGCTATCATCGTTGCACGATCTATCGTGGGTTTAACAGTTTTGTTATCGCCGACCATGACAATAGTCTCATGGCTGCGTGACAAACCTTGCAACTTCCAGCACGATATAAAACAACTCTGGTAAAGCGCATGAGCCTGTACTCCGACAAACTCATTTGTGCCTGATTTTTTGCCTATTTGGGCGTATATCATACTTTTTCGTCGGAGTTACAGGAGTCTAAGGTGTTCAATATCATGAGCCACATTGCTAATCCATCTAAATATACCCGTCGTTATCATCCACGTCATTCTCTAGCGCAACATATTATTAATCAAATAGAGTCGCTTGAGCTGCGCCCGCAAGATATCGTCAAGCAAATGGACTATCCTCTTAAACATACTATACCTGCCTACGACCGCCTGCGCCATGTATTGTCTAATAGGTATTTAGGGCTTGATGGTAGCTACATGGATAAATACTTTACTGCTGATGAATTTTTAGCGAAGCTGTTTGCCGTACTCGAAATACCGTATCAGCCATTCGCAGAAGATATTGCGCAGATTAAATATGACTTGGCAAATTGCTCTCATACGCTACCTAAGTATAGCTTACGAGCGGAAGTGGATTTTACATTTACGAGTGCCGATAATTGGATGTCTCGCGGTGCAGCTTCACGTTTTGCGCAAGTACACCTGCCTAGCGGTTTTGACAAACTAGACGATGCTGCACGTGAGTCAATGATTCAAGACAGTATCTGCGAGCACTATCAGCAGTACGAGGGCAGTTTGCCATACGACGGTATTATAAAGAGCTATCAACTGACTATCGAAAAAAACAACCATGTGGTCGACCATACAGAGTATGGATTGCCAAAATCTAGCAGTATCTAAAAAATATTGAGTGTATAAGAAGGCGTACTGTTAATTACATTGATTGAATAGTCGTATTAATTGAAAAATAAATACGAAAAAGGCCTCACTTTATTGTGGGGCTTTTTGGTGAATGATATGTGTTTTAACCCAAGTCGACTGATAAACCCTATAAAAATATCAAAAAGCATGCGTAAGGAGAGAGTGTCATTGAGCACCCCGCGACTTTTCATCTTCTAGTACCGCTAAAAACGCATCAATTAGTTTTGTGTTTTCATAGGTTGCGATGTTACTACGTGAGACCGAAGACAGCACTGGCATCGCATCTGGATACGAGCTTACAAATTTTCTCTCCAATAGATAAGATGTCACTCGTTGGGATCATTACGGGAGAGCAAACCGATGATACAACTGAGTCTGTGTTATCCAGACTGCTTGTCCAAAACTGATTGATTAAACTTGTATATTTATAACTGTCTATCTAAAATTACCCCAATAAGAGACAATATGCTTATCAAGGCTAAAGTCTGTTGGTGCTGAGAATTGATACTGAAAAATAGCAGCGTGCTCAAAGGCTCTTAGACTGAGCAATGCAGATATTTAATAAATTTAACTTACGTAAAAAGGCAGTCCTGAATGACCAAACATAACCCGTATAATTTTTTACCCTTGCAGCCGACAGGTAGAAACGAGACTGATACTGCTAATACCTACGCTCCTGAAGATATGATTAAAATATACGAGCAGCAGTTTCTTATTCAAGTGCCGGAAAAAGAGCTAACAGAGTTTTTGCCAGCGCTAAAAGCGTTCTATGATATCGACAACCATACCTTAGATGTCAGTGCCATTATTTTTGATGCAATTGCAGACTCTGCCATCATTTATAATCATAAAATCAAAGTCGGCGATTATCAGATATTAGGTAAGTTGATAGAAGAGGCAATTGAATATGATGAAAGCGCTGAAAATGAAGAGATTCAAGCCTACACATTAGAGTGCCAGCGTACCTTTTTCATCAATGATATAGAGATACCTTATCATTTCAATCTATTTATCTATGGTGATGGTTATTCTACTTTGACCAAAAAAGAAACCGTACTAGAAAGAATGTATTGGTTTGTCAGAGGTAGATTCGAAGAAGAGTTATTAGATGATTCTGAGGATAACGACAGCTTAGCGTCTATTAATGCGCAACTAGCCAGTTTGGGCATTCGTGAAATGGATCTGACGACTGTAGATGAGGTAATCAGCTATGTAGAAAACAGCATCATTGATGATCCGATGGTGGACGCGCTAAATAATCTATTAGATGATGCTGAGTAAGGTGAGTAGCAATTTGGCACGCTATAATAAGTGGTGCTTTAGATAGATATAATCTAAAGCACTATTTGACTGTTACGATTAAGTATATCTCATACTATTGCGAATGTACTGAAATGAAGTCAGTAATATACTGATTAACAATTTCTGGCTGCTCAAGTGCTACCGAATGGCCGGCCTTTGGAATCACAAACATTTGGCCATTTGCTACTGTTTTAGTTATATTTTCTGATAGAGGTACTTCATAGGCATGATCCTGTCCGCCTGCTAGTACCAGCATAGGCACTTTACATCCCTGAAGCTCCTCTAATACGCCAGTACGATGAATAACACCATCTGCACTACGCGCAATATCTGCTCCCAAATTTAGCATATGATCACGCCAGTACTCACGTTCGCTTTTTCGGGAATCGTCTGCCAAATAGTCATCGCCAAACATTATGTACATAAGTGTATCTATAAATGGCTCCGTACCTTGTGCGCTTAAGCCTTCTACTAAAGGCGAAAATTCGGCTAGCTTATACTCAAGCTCTCCACTAGACCCAAGTACAATACAACCCTTTAGTAAATCTGGGCGGCGAGCGGCCAAGCGCAATGCAATAAACCCGCCCATAGAGTTACCAGCAAAAAAGCAAGGTTCTAGATTAAGTGCTTCAATCAAGGCGATAGCGTCATTAGTGTGTGTATCTATATCAACGCTTGTAAGCTCTGAACGCGCACTTTGACCTTGATCTCGATCGTCATAACTTATAATGCGAATGGTTTTGGATAAATGCTCTATCTGATGAGCAAACATTTTATGATCAAAAAACAGCGAGTGACTTAAAACTAATATTGGAGCGTCTCTAGGGCCTTCGTCATTATAAAATAAGGTAGTTCCGTTGACATTGATATTTGGCATGATCTTCTTCCTTGTGTAAACACTACTGATTCTAATCATGCTCATAATAGAGAAAGCATGACATTTACGTTAATCCTTTAACTTTAGTATTTGTATCAGAATTTTTAAGTCATTGAAAGCAATGAGTTGTGAGAAAGACACCTACTGAAGCAAAAATTATAGTTGATGGTTTTTCTCAGAACCATATTAATCATAAGAGTAATGACTCATAAAACTGTAATCTGTTTGTATAGCATCACAAATAAGTTTTTTCGACAGCATACAAAATTACATGACTCTGTATACATTTCTAGCTTTCTGCCCATCTCTTCTCAAAGGATTGCTCAATTTCCTATATAATGTCAGCTATCTCATTATTACTGATCCATTCAATTCAGGCTTTTTTTAGTAAAAATGCTTCTTATAAGGTAAAACGGTGCTTTATGTTCAACGCTTCCTCGACTCGTTTAAATAAATATATCAGCGAAAGTGGTATCTGCTCCAGACGTGATGCTGACCGCTTTGTCGAACAAGGTAACGTGTACATTAATGGCAAACGTGCTTCTGTCGGTGATCAAGTGGTTGCTGGAGACGCAGTAAAAGTCAATGGGCAGCTTATTGAGCCACGAGAGCCTGATGACTTCATTTTTATTGCATTAAATAAACCAGTTGGCATCGTGAGCACCACGGAGAGTTCAGAGAAAAACAACATCGTTGATTTTGTGCGACACAGTCTACGTATCTTTCCGATTGGCCGTTTGGATAAAGATTCGCAAGGTTTGATTTTTTTGACTAACAATGGTGATTTGGTCAACAAGGTACTACGTGCTGGTAATAATCACGAGAAAGAGTATCTAGTAACCGTAAATAAGCCGTTAACAGATAGTGTTATCGAAGGTTTAGCGGGCGGTGTGCCTATGCTTGGCAAGATGACAAAAAAATGCCCAGTGACTAAGGTAGCGCCAACCGTATTTAATATCACGCTCGTTCAAGGGTTGAATCGCCAAATTCGCCGTATGTGTGAGCACTTTGGCTACGAAGTCGTTAAGCTTGAACGTACGCGGATTATGAATGTAAGTCTTAAAGGGCTTCCTGTTGGTGATTGGCGTGATCTAACCCCAAAAGAGTTATCTGTTTTACTTAAATCGGTAGAAGACTCTTCTTCGCAAGATAATCACTCAAACAAGAAATCTCGCAATGCGTCGCGGAAAAAACCTCGTACGGATGCCTCGTCAAAGTCAAAAACACCCAAAAAATCAGCGGGTGCAGCAAAGGGGCGTAACAAACACGGCAAGGATGATGCTAGAAAACCAGCAGGCTCTAAAGGCAGATATGGGCGTCCTACTGGACGTGGCAAAAAGTCAGGAGGCAATGGTAAGTCAGGAGGAAATGGCAAACCTAATACAAATGGCAAGCGTCCTTCAAAAGGTCGAGGTTCTTCACGATAAGCGTTTTCAGTGCGTGACTGCTTTATTTATTGCCAAAATGGCAGTAAGCTAAATAACTTTAGTCTTAATGAGATAACATTATGTTTAAAATAAAAGTAGAGCGTATTGTCAAAAAACCGATTGATGAAGTATTTGAAGCACTAAGTGATCATGCCAGTTATGGCTCGTTTAAAGCGGTGGGAGTGGCTAAGTTAGTAGCTGAAGGTAACGAGGAGCGCAATGGCGTTGGGGCTTTACGTAGCATTCAAACGGGACCCGTTAAGTTCTGGGAGCGAATTACAGCGTTTGAACGTCCTACTCATCTACAATACCAAATCGAAAAATCTAAACCGATAAAAATGCAACATGATAAAGGCGTTATTGATTTAAAAGACTTGGGTGACGGTACCACACACGTGACTTGGGTATCTGAGGGTCGATTGATTGTACCGTTGCCATTAATTGGTCGGCTGTTTGACCGTAAAATGCAAAAACAAGGAACTATAGGGTTTAGTAGCATACTCAAGTCTATCGAAAGCCGCTAATCTCGCGGCTTATTTTATTTGAGCTAACTTTGTCAGTCTCAATCCGTTTTGTTCTTAGCAGCTTCAATTTCGTTAAAACGTGCTAACTGCTCTGGCGTGGCTTTTTGTTGGTACTTCTCTTTCCACTCAGCATAAGGCATGCCATAAACAAGCTCGCGCGCATCCTCGTAGTCGATGTCAATACCACGCTCTTCACCAGCCGCTTTATACCATTTAGATAAACAGTTACGACAAAAATCGGCAAGGTTCATCAGCTCGATATTTTGTACATCTTTGCGCTCGTCTAAATGAGCTAGCAAACGACGAAATGCCGCGGCTTCTAATTCGATGTTTGATTCTAATTTTGCCATAAGATCTTCCCTAACGGTCGTTGAGTTATTCTAAAGCTGAAATGATACTAACGATATAAATATTGCGCAACCTATGTCGTTCTATATTAAAAAAACGTACAGGAAGGTTTGGCAAACTCGTCATATTGGCAATTATTAGAAGCCTCTAAGTTAAGGTGAGTTATTGCATCTGACAAAGTGCCTTGGTAACTTCTAAGAAATTTTCTATATCCTGTAGATTATGGCAATGAATTGGTGATACACGAATTGAACCTTTTAAACCAAATGATTCCAACATTCTTGATGAATATGGGCTTGATAATAAACGTTCGAAAGTTACGACCCCATTTTTTTCATAATGTTCTACTGCTTCTTTATATTCTAAATTGTCAAAACCAATGGCCATAATAAAGTCTTTTTTAGTCAAGTCTTTGCAATCTAAATATACATCCACGCCGTCTATATGTCTTAACCCTTGTACATTTTCGGTGCCTTCTAACATTGCGTGCATTAAAGCTCTTTCATGCAATTTGATATGGGTCATACCTTCTACAAAAAGCTCTCTTCTGTTTGTTGATGTAATAAATTGCTCTCCCAACCAACACACATAGTTGACTATTTCAGTTAGCGCAGCAAAATGTGCTGGAGCAGGACTACCAAGTTGCCAATAATCATGAGGTTTTGCAATGAGCTTATTATGTGGTAATTTCGCTAATCGCTCTGATACATAACCAACGCCAAAACCACGTGGGCCAAAAAACTTATAAGGTGCAAAGTTAATACCGTCAACGGGTACTTTGCTCACATCGATAATCCCATGTGGTGCGTGTTGAACTGCATCGGCCACAATATACAGATCGGGCTTTATTTTTCGTGCTTCAGCCACTATTTTGGCTTCATCTAACAAGGCGCCAGATACATTTGAGGCATACATAAAGCTTAGTAGACACGTATCTTGGTCAATCAACTTGATCACTTCTTCAACATCGACGCCACCCGTCACAGGGTTGGTCTTAGCCACTCTCAACTCTTTACCTGTTGCCGCAGCATAAGAAACCATTGCATCATAAGCTGAAGGGTGCTCTAACATCGTTGTTACTACATTACTGCCAGGTATATTCTCCATTACTGTTCTGACCATATCAAACATGACCATTGAAGCAGTCAGTGATGTGACGATACTACCAGTGTCAACATTCAAAATAGTCTCTATAGAACGATACCCTTCTTCTTGTATATCCATTAACCATTTTGCAGTGGTATTACCATGTTCTGGACAGTCTGGTAGTTCGTCCAATTTTTTAAAGACATTACTGGCAGCTTTCAATCTAAAAGAGCCACCTGAGTTATCAAAGAAAAGTCTTTTGATTTTATTGATAGGGTCAATATCAACATGATAAAACTTATCTTTGATTTCTTTACTCAATAGCTCATTAAA